>CBDVCL010000001.1:0-18630 GCA_965372475.1 uncultured bacterium
ATGGAGATGTTGGCCGAGATAGCGTCTATCGCACCGGGCGGCAAGCTGGAATCGAAGAGGGCCCTCTTGAAAGACAGCGTCGCGCCGTAGAGCGTGTCCCAGTTCTTCAGCGCGTACGAGGCGGCCCCGGCCGCGCTCTTGAACTGCGTGGCGTAGTAGTTCTTCCAGGTCCGCTTCACCTTCTTCTCGCAGCAGCGCTTGGCGGCGTTACCGTCCCAGTAGTTTTCGCAGTTGGGGAAACTCCAGCTTATCACGAAGCGCGCCTTGACCGTCTTGCCCGGCGCGGCTTTCAGGTGTACGGCCAGCAGGCCATGGTTCTTGTCCCCCGCATGCTTGGTCTGATAAGCGCGGTCTTTGAAGCGCCCGGGCGAGGAGAGCTCTTGCCAGTAGACGCCCAGGTTATCGAACCAGGGGCCGCGGAACCAGTAGCGTTGGACGCTGACGCTCCTGGCGTCGGTGGACAAGGCCAGCTGGCCGTATTCCACCGCTGATGGCTTGTGCTTATCAGAGTCGAGCAGTAACGTGGTCGTCTTCCCCTTGCGCACTATCCTGTTCAGGTTGTTGGCGGGTAAGGGATTTCCCAACACGGCGCTGACGGTATAGTCGAGCGGCATCCGCGAGGTGTTGGTCAGCTCTATCTCAAAGAAGGCGGCGGGAATGCCGGAGTCATCGGCGTTGAGCGGGATAAAGGGGTTGAAGGCTCGCAGCTTGACCTGGCCCGGGAACTTCGCCCCCTTGAACTCAAGCTCGGCCAGCGGGTATTCGCCGCGGAAATCCACCGTCTTGAAGTGGGGCAGGCCGGTCAGGTCCTCGCGCCTGACGCCGAAGCCGAAGCCCGCGTAGGTCCCGCTGCCCGGCCCCGAGTAGGGCGGGTGGAGGTCGCCCTGCAGAATGCGCGCGTCTATTATCCTGCCTTTGCTCTCCGCCTTGACGGCGAAGTGCGAGAAGCCGTTGACGCTGCCCTTGTTGGGCCGGTTGAATATCTCCCAATCTATCAGGCGTCCGTTCCCCGCCAGGCCGATACAGCCCGTCCCTATCCCGCCCAGCGGGAAGGATATCTCGTTGGTCCTGCGGCCTTTGTAAAGGAAGTGCTTGGTCATTCCCGCTGCCTCCTTCTTGAAGATTGGAAGCCGGAGCTCGGAGTTCGGAGTTCGGATCTAGCAGTCACGACAAGCACCCCTACCTGCCCTTAAGTGCGAGATAAGTGAATAGATTAACCGCCGGCGACTGGTAGGGCAGGCACGGCTCGGAGAACTGCCAGGGGTTCTTGCGCCAATCGAGGTCGTAGACCCAGGTCTTCATGCTGCCGTTGGCGCCCCCCGTGACGAAGCCCGGGGGCGGGCCGATCTTGCCCTTCCCCTCGCCCACGTACTTGGCGCACTCGGGGTCCTTCTTCACCGCGTTCTCGTTGCCGACCCAGGCGTGGTACATCACCATCACCGAGTTCTCCGCGCCGAGGTGCTTCATATTGCTGAGATAACACAGGCCGAGCGGGTTCCTGCCGAGCAGGTAATGGGCGTAGTCCTCTGCGGCGTCGAGATAACGCCGCCTGTCCTCTTCCTTCTTGGCAAATTCCGCGGCGAAGGCGGCGGCCATGCCCGTCTCGCCGATGGCGGTGTTGCAGCCCCACCAGTAGCCGCGTATCTCGTGGCAGTAGCCGCGGTTGAAGCCCGAGCGCTCCACCACCTTCTCCCCTGCCTCGAGCGCCATCTTCTTTATCTTCTTCACCGTTCCCGCGTGCGCGCCCTTGGCGCCGATGTAGGCCATAGCGACGCAGCGGAACTCCCAGCGCGGCAGGCCGCGCGGCTTGTGCTTCTTCAGCCAGTCGCGCACGGCGCGGTCGTATCCCTTCTCGCCCGTGAGCCTGAACATCGCCGCGGCGTGCAGGGCCTTCATCGTGCCGTAGCGGTGCGTATACCATTCACCCGTGTAGAGCAAGCGCCCCGGTTTCTCGGGGTCGGGCGGCCAGGGGTGGGGATTCTTCGCCAGCAGGGAGAGCGACTTCGTCGCGTCCGCGAGGCACTCCTCGACGAACTTGGCGTCCAAGCCCAGCTCACGCCAGACCATCGCCGCGTAGGCGAGGAGCGCCGCGCGCGTCATCGTCGCGCCGCTGGTGCGCGCCGTCAACTGCACGGGGCGCTTGACGCTCTCGGGCGGGCAGCCGCTCGGCACGTAGACGCGCCCGAATGCCGCGCCCGTATCGTCGGCGAGGCGTGAAATGAACTCCACGCCCCAGCGTATCTCGTCCATCGAATCGCGTGTGCCGTTACCCGATTCGGGGATGTTAAGCTCGCCGTCGGCAACACCGCCGGGAACGAGCAGGACGCCGTAGAGCAACTGGAAGATGCACTTGGTGGTGTTGCCCATGTATTTGTCGAAATTACCCGCGTCCCACCAGCCGCCGCGGATATCGTAAGGACCCTCGTCTATCACTTCCTCCCCCACGGAATCCCAGTGCGCCTTCCCCGTCCACTTGTAGACCTTCGCGTCCGTCGCCTGCCCCGGGCCGTGGTGGGTCAGCTTGTGGTGCCAGGGCCCCGCATATTTCTCGGGCTTGGCGCAGTCGGCGCGGTTGAAGTAGAACATCTTCCAGGCGGCGAGCGCCGTGCCGTAGTAGATGTCGTCGGCGATGTTGAAGGCATAGGAGTCCACCCTGCCCTCCTCCCAGCTGGCGCGCAGAAAATACCTGCCGCCCTTCTGGTAGCCGCTGAAGTCCACGTGCGTAACGTAATCGCCGGACTTGAAGTCCTTGCCCCCGTCCCTGAAGCGCCGCAGGCTATTCTGCCCGTCGCGGCTCGTCCAGACCACCTTTTTCCCCTTCTTCTCCAGCAGTTCCACCACCAGGTCCTGCGGCACGGGACGGTTGCCGGCGACCACCGCTACCTTCCGGCCCGCCGTGCGGTAGCCTATCTGGTCGACGAAGACGCTTACCTTGCGCTTCCCCCATATCTTCGCCCAGAGCTTGCCAAGGAACGACTCCTTGCCCTCTGGCGCGTCTTTCAGCTCCACCCCCCTGATGCCTTTGCCCTTCTTGTCCGTCAAGCGGGCGCAGGCCTTCCAGGCGCCCTCTCCGTTCAACACTATCATTGACACTGTGTTAATTCCCTTTCTCAGCTTGAAGCGCTTCGTTCTCTCCTGGTCGTGCGCAACGCCGCGCAGTCCGGCGAAGCGCCCCACTTCCACCCCGTTCACGAATACCGCCCCCGAATCGTCACTGCCCCAATTAAGGTAGGTCTTCATCTCCGTCGCCGCGTCGAGATGCGCCACCATCACTGCGGCGACGTTCTCGCTGTTGCCAAGCGCCTCGGCGAGGTCCACCACAAGGTCCTCACCGCCACCCGCGGCCAGTTTCCATTCGTATTCCCTATCGCCCACCCTGACCTTCTCCCCCGCCGCGGGGTTGGAGAGTGCCAGCTCACGCAGCGCCTTGTCCTTTAGCCCCTTGCCCGCCGCCAGCCCCTCCTCTATCGGCATCGGCCCTATCGCCAGCCAATATGGTATGAAACCGTCGGGGTCGGTTTGGTAGTCGGCGTGGAGGCTAGCCGTGACGGTGACCAGTAAGAGGAAGGTGAGCTTCTTTCCGAACCTAATCATGCGTTCCTCTCTCGGAAGTCGGATGTCGGAAGTCCGAAGTCGGATTCCGACGCGCAGTTCCTTTGTCAGTTACACAAGCAAAAGAATCTGTGAAATCTGTGTAATCTGCGGATGAAACGCTTGTCCTCAGCCGAGCATCTCATCGCTCACACGCTTCGCGCGCTTATGTTCCGCCTGGTAGGCCTTGTAGAGTCCATCCGCCGTCGCCGCGACGCCGCGCTTGCTGTTCGTGTACTTGTCCTTCTTCGTGGCGCTCTCCACCTGCTTCACCCATTTCGCCGGCAGGGCCTTGACGCCGGAAAGCGCTCCCGAGAGGCCGCCCGCCACCGCGGCGAGGCAGTCGGTGTCGCGGCCGAAGTTGGTGCCGATGATGATCGCCCGCTTGGGGTCGCCCTTGCTGAAAGCGAAGACGGCCAGCCCCTTAGCGACGATCTCGTTCGCCTGGGCGAGGCCGTAATTAAAGAACTCGCCGCCGTGGTAGTGCCGGTAGAACTCCTCGCGCATCTTCACCGGGTCGCTGTGCTTCGCCGATATCTCTATCGCCCGCTCCACCTCCGCCCTGATGTCATCGTAGAGCTTGTAGAGCTGTCCCGCCTCGGCGCGGTAATCAGCGAACTCCACCGCCGTCTTCAGCACGCTCGCCACCGTGGCCTTCGGGCGGCAGGCCTCGGCGATGGCCGCGTTGTATAGCCCCGCCCAGCGCAGGCCGAAGGCCGTCTCGGGCAGGTAGACCTTACCCACCTCGATCGTGTCGTCGGCGGCCCCTTTCGGATCCCCCGCGTTGATCAGGCCGATACAGTGCGAGGAACGCGCCATGGAGACCACGTTGGGATAGGGCCAGAGGCGCCCCAATTCCACGGGCGGCACCCCCGCGCGCGCCAGCTCCAGGAGCGAGCGGTCGAAGCGCTCCTGCTTGTAGAGCATCTTCTTCGGGTCGAGGTCCCTCAGCCAGACCCTGACCAGGTCGTGCGCCTTGATACGGCCGCCTTTCTCGATGATCGCCGTATTCATCAGCTTCTGGCGCTCGATACCGTCCTCGGTGGTTCCCGCGGCGCGCTGCCAATCGGTTACCTCTATATAGTGCTTGTAGGGCAGCAGCTCGTCCACCACCCCGTAGGCTTCCTCTATCTTCTCCAGCGGCCAGCCTTCCACCACCGCGCCCATCGCCGAACCCGCCCAGCTGGCGGCGATACAGCCATGGAATTTACTCTTCAAGGTAGTCATGATATCTCCTCGTAAATTCCCGAGTCCCGAGTCCCGTGTCTGACCCCACGACATATTGACCTGTTTCACTGACCTTGTCAACAGCGAAGCATCGGCATTGTCCTTTGCTGATATAAAAGGTTGCAACTTCCGCGTCTTCCCATATAATAATTGACCTCTGGAGAAGAACACCGATGTCACCGCGCAAAAAAGACAAGCCCGGCTCCCCTGTGTCCCTGGTCTGCGAAGGACTTCAAGAACCTCTTGGCCTAACGGAGCTGAAGCCGCGCCTCTCCTGGCGGTTGAGCGACCCGAGGCGCGGCGCGAAGCAGAACGCCTACCGCCTGCTCGTCGCCTCCTCGCCGCAGCTCCTCGCGCACGGCAAGGGGGACCTTTGGGACAGCGGCGTGGTGCGTTCTGACAGCACGAGATACATAGAATACGCGGGTGCAGCGTTGAAATCCCGCCAGCGCTGTTACTGGAAGGTGATGAGTTGGGACGGCAAGCGCGTGCCTTCCCCCTGGAGCAAGGCCGCGAGCTGGGAGATGGGACTCGTCTACCGCAGTGACTGGCACGCCACCTGGATCGGCCTCGCGCACAAGAAGCGCCCCTACCCCGTGCCGCAACTGCGCAAAGGTTTCAGCATCAAGCGGCGACTGCGCCGCGCGCGCCTCTACACCAGCGCGCTCGGCGTATACGAACTGCGCCTCAACGGCGCCAGGGTGGGAGACCACGTGCTCGCCCCCGGCTGGACGGATTACAAGACGCGCGCGCTGGTGCAGGCGCACGACGTCACGGCGCTGCTGCGCCATGGCAGGAACACGCTCGGCGCCCTCGTCGGCGTCGGCTGGTACTGCGGCCCCCTGGGAGGGGGACTGAAACGCGATTGGTTCGGCGAACACCCACCCCGCCTGCTCGCCCAGCTTGAGCTGGAATACACGAACGGGCAAGTGGAACGGGTGGTCTCCGACGCCTCCTGGCGCGGGGCCTTCGGGCCGATCAACTGCTCCGAGATATACGCGGGGGAGCACTACGACGCGCGGCGCGAGACGCGCGGCTGGGACACGCCCGCTTTCAAGGACAAGCGCTGGCGCAGCGTGGACACCTTCCCCTTCCCCGATATCTCCCTCGACGGCGAAGCACAGCCGCCGATGCGCGTGACGCAGCAGCTGACCCCTGTATCAGTAAAGAAGATAGGTCGTGCCCACATTTTCGACCTGGGCCAGAACATGGTCGGTTTCTGCCGCCTTACTGCCAAGGGCAAGGCAGGCACCAAGGTAGTGCTGCGCCACGCCGAGGAGCTCAACGCCGACGGCACCATCTACACGGAAAACCTGCGCCGCGCCGCAGCCACGGACAGCTACATCCTCAAGGGCGGCGCACGAGAAACCTACACCCCTTCCTTCACCTACCACGGTTTCCGCTACGTAGAAGTGAAGGGCTACCCCGGCAGGGCCACGCCGGACTCACTGCGCGGCCTCGTCTTCCACAGCGACTGCGCCGCCACGTCCGCGCTCAGCACCTCGAGCCCGCTCGTGAACAAGCTCTTCGCCAACATCAACTGGAGCCAGCGCGGCAACATGCACTCCGTGATCACCGACTGCCCCCAGCGCGACGAGCGCCTCGGCTGGATGGGCGACGCCCAGCTTTTCGCGCGCACCTCGTGCTACAACATGGAGATGTCCGCCTTCTACACCAAGTTCGCGCGTGATATCGTCGACGCCCAGCACCCCCAGGGGAGCTACGCCGACGTGAGCCCCCGCCTCTCGGGCTGGGTCCTGCCCCCCGACGGCGCGCCCGGCTGGATGGACGCGGGGCTGATCCTGCCCTGGACGGCCTACCTGATGTACGGCGACAGGCGCATACTCGAGCGCAACTTCGCATCGATGTGCCGCTACATCAAGCACGTATCCTCGAACAACCCCGACGGCCTCTGGCGCAAGCGCCGCGGCAACGACTACGGCGACTGGGTCCCCGCGGGTGAACACAGCGACAAGGAAATACTGGCCACGCTGATCTACTTTTACAGCGTAAGCCTGATGGTGAAAATAGCCGCGGCGCTCGGCAAGGCGGCGGAGCGTAAGCGCTTCGCCGCGCTGGCCTTAACGATAAGGCGAGCCTTCAACAAGCGCTACGTGCGCAAGGGCCGCATCCGCAAGGCGACGCAGACGCTGGATGCTCTGGCGCTTAACTGGGGCATTCTCTCCCCCGCTGACCGTCGCACCGTCTTCGCTCATCTCGTCACCAACCTGGCACGGCGGGATCACCACCTCTCCTGCGGCTGTATCGGCACGCAGCAGATCCTGCCCTGCCTCTGCGCCAACGGCAGGAGCGACCTCGCCTACCGCCTGCTGCTCAACCGTGACTATCCCTCCTGGGGCTACATGATCGCCAAGGGGGCGACGACAATATGGGAGCGCTGGAACAGCGACACGGAAGGGCCCGGCATGAACTCGCGCAACCACTTTTTCCTCGGTACCTGCGGCGAGTGGCTCTTCAGCCACATGGCGGGGATCGAGGTAGACGAGGAAGCGCCCGGCTTCAAGCACCTGATCATCAAGCCGCACCTGCCCACGCCCGGTGGCGAGATAAGCGAAGTGGCCGCGGCGTATCAATCACCGCACGGTACGATCGCCGTCGCCTGGTCGCGCCGTGCGCATGCGGTCGCGCTGGCGTTGATGGTACCCCCCAACGCCACGGCCACCGTGCACCTCCCCGCACGGTCAGCAGCGCAGGTAAGCGAGAGCGGCAAGGCGTTGGCGCGTGCCCCGGGCATTAGCAAGGTGCGCCGCCAGGGTGATAATTTACTATGCGAAGCGAGCGCGGGGAGTTATACTTTCATATCTCAAGTTAACTAATATGGAGGCAAGATGCCCGAAGACAGCATCCCCAACGAACACGTCCCTCTGAATTACTCTATCAGCGAAGAGGTCAGGACACTCAAGGAGCAAGGCTACGACACTTCCTCGTTAGCGAAGTACAACAAGAAGGCGCTGGCCGGCCCTGTAGACCTGGCCTACCACGACAAGTTTTACGCTGAAGTGGAAAAGCTGAAAGCTCCCAGGAGCCTCGCCAAGGAGCCCAGCGAGCTAGCCGCCATCAAAAAGCTCCGCCCCAGGGGCCCCCGGCGCATCAGCAAGAGCATTGGCGCGAAGGCGCAGGACCGCATCCTCGGCGCCTGGCTCGGCCGCTGCGTCGGCTGCCAGATAGGCAAGCCCGTCGAGGGTATGCCCCGCGACAAGATAGTGAAGCTCCTGAAAAAGACCAAGGCCTGGCCGCTTGACGATTACGTCCCCTTTGACGCGGCCAGTTTCAAGCACAGCTGGTATAGGCACGACCGCTCACATTTCCGCGGCAACATCCAGCGCATGAAACGCGACGACGACATAGATTACACGATCCTCGGGCTCGCCATCCTCGAGCAGTACGGCCCCAAGTTCACCACGACAAACGTCGCCGTCAAGTGGCTGGAGTCCCTACAGTACCACCAGGTCTATACCGCGGAGCGGATAGCGTATCGCAACCTTGTCGGCCGCGTGCCGATCAGCCAGGTAGGCGGCTACCGCAACCCCTACCGCGAGTGGATAGGCGCCTATATCCGCGCCGACGGCTTTGGCTACATGACGCCCGGCTGGCCCGAGAAGGGGGCGGAGTTCGCGCACCGCGACTCCTTCCTCAGCCATAGGGGCAACGGCATCTACGGCGAGATGTTCTTCGCGGCGGCGCTTTCCGCGGCGCTGGTGGAAGAGGACATAGAAAGAGTGCTGGAGATAGGCCTGTCCGAGATCCCGGCCGAATGCCGCCTTGCCGAGGCCGTCAAGCAGACCATGGAATGGTGCAAGGCCGATACTGACTGGGAGAAGACCTTCGCCAAGATAGAGAAGGAATACGGGCACTATAACTGGGTGCACACGATCAATAACGCGGCAATCGTTATCATGGGCCTGATGCACGGCAAGGGAAACCTGGGGGTGACGGCAGGCATCGCCGTGATGGGCGGCTGGGACACCGACTGCAACGGCGCCACGGCGGGAAGTGTGCTCGGCGCGATGCTCGGCGCCAAGCGGTTGCCCAAGAAGCTCGTCGACCCCTTGAACGACACGATCGACAGCATCGTGCTCGGTTTCACGGAGAGCAAGATATCAGATTTGGCCCAGCGGACAGTCGTTCAGGCAAGGAAGATAGCCCATAGTTCGTAGATAAACGGAGACAACAATGGCCGACAGGCAGTTGAATTTCATCGTAAGCGAAGAGATCAAGACGCTGGAGGAACAGGGATACAATGTCTCCTCGCTCAAGAAGTACCGCACCAAGCCAAAGGCGGACAAACCCCCGGACTTCGCTGGCGTTCGTCCCTTGAGCCAGGCCCGTCACGACGAGTTTTACGCCAAGGTGGAGAAGCTTCCCAAGCCGAAGGGATTTCCTTATCGCGAGCCAAGTACGCTGGAGGGCATCAAGAAGGTGAGGCCGAGGGGGACGAGACGGCTGGAAGTCGGAAGTCGGAGGTCGGCAGCCGGATTGCTTGATAGGATACATGGGGCGTGGTTAGGAAGATGTGTCGGCTGCCAGATGGGCAAACCCGTAGAAGGCTGGCCGAAGGAGCACATCGAGCATGTACTCAGGCAGGGAAAGGCCTGGCCTCTTTACGACTACATGCCTTACATCAAGTTCTTCAAGGGTAAGAGGGCACGGACGCTCTTCCGCGGCGGCATCAATCGGATGATGCGTGACGACGACATAGACTACACCGTCCTCAACCTCGTTATCCTCGAGCAATTCGGCCCCAAGTTCACCACCGAGAATGTCGGTAACAAATGGCTGCAGGGCCTGCAGTACCTCAATACCTACACCGCGGAGAAAATAGCCTACCGCAATCTCGTCAACAGGTTACCCGCCGAAGAGGCGGGCGCCTACCGCAACCCCTTCCGCGAGTGGATAGGCGCCCAGATACGCGCCGACCTATGGGGTTACGTCACGCCCGGCTGGCCCGAGAAGGGGGCGGAGCTGGCGCATCGCGACGCATACCTCAGCCACCGGGGCAACGGCATATACGGCGAGATGTTCTTCGCGGCGATGCTCTCGGCGGCGCTCGTCTCGGACGACCTGGACGAGATCGTCACCGCCGCGCTGGCCCAGATACCGAAGAACTGCCGCCTCAGCGAAGCGGTGCGCGATACGATGGAGCTGTGCAAGGGGAACGACAACTGGGAGGACAGCTACAAGGTGATAAAGGAGAAGTACGGGCACTATCACCGAGTACACACCATCAACAACGCCGCTATCGTGCTGATGGGCCTGGTGCACGGCAAGAAGGACCTGGGCAAGACAGCGGGAATCGCCGTGATGGGCGGCTGGGACACCGACTGCAACGGCGCCACGGCGGGTTCGGTTGTCGGCGCGATGCTGGGCGCCAAGAAGCTGCCCAAGAAACTCGTCGGCCCCCTCAACGACACGGTCGAGAGCATCGTGCTGTGGAATACCCTCTCGAAGATATCCGATTTGGCGAAGAGGACGGTTGTTCAGGCGAAGCGTATCGCCAGTAACTCGTAGGGGCGGACCCGTGTGTCCGCCCGAGACATGCGCCCCCGGGAATGAGGTACGCAATGAGCATGTAGGGGCGTATTGCAATACGCCCCTACAGATCCTCCAACGTCTTCAGGTCCTCTTCTCGCTGGAGGTCCCGCTCGTCGCTTTCGCCCGTCTTCTCCTGCCTGAAACGGGCGCATTCTTTCATCATCTCTTCCAGCTTACCCCGCAGGCGAGAGGCGGTCTCCGCCTCTTCAGCGATCAGGTTGCTTTCCTCGCCGGGATCCTTTGCCAGGTCGAAGAGTTCCTCCCCTTCGCCCTTCGAGACGATCAGCTTCCAGTTCCCCGCGACCAGCGAGTATTTGTTCAGACTGCCGCTGGGCCAGAGCACCGTCTCCTCCGAGGTGGTGCGCGCGAAGATATGGTCGTTGATCTCCGCCACTTCGCCGCGGATGTAGGGCAGCAAGCTGATGCCCTGCATGTTTATCCCCGGCTCTATCCCCAGGAGCTCCAGTATCGTAGGCATGATGTCAATGCTCTGCGCCGGCCCGGGGACGACCTTTCTCCGCGGCAGGCCGGGCGCGCGGACCACCAGGGGGATGCGCAATGCCGACTCGTACACCATCTGCCCGTGGGCGAAATACGGGATATACTCGGTCATGCTCTCGCCGTGGTCGGAGGTTATCACCAGGATGGAATCGTCCAGCAGGTCCCACTCCCTTAGCTTGTCCAAAAAGAGGCCGATATGGGTGTCGGTGTAATTTATCTCGCCGTCATACATGTCCTCGTAGAAATTGGCGTCCCTGATGCGCCTGTGGCGGATACAACCATCCACCAATCCCAGGTCTATTACCTTCGCTTTATACCCGGGTTGGAACCAGCGCAGGAACTTCCTGTTGTAAGGGGACGGAGGGTCGTACTTGCAGTGCGGGTCGTAGAAATGAACGAAGATGAAGAAGTTCTCCTCCCTGTTCTCCTCCAGCCATTCCAGTGCCTCCTGCCGCACCCCAGACGCTCTCTTCTCGCCCCGACGTTGGGAATGCTCATAGTACCGGTCGAAGCCCTGCTTCAAACCGCAGACCTCATCGTTCAGGACATATCCCCCGATCACAGCACCGGTGGCATATCCCTCTTCCTTCAGCACCTCGGCCAGGGTGACGAAGTGGTCCTTAAGAGGCACGCCGTTGGCCGTGCCGTGCGTCGAAGGATAAAGCGACGTCAGGATGGAGCAGTGCGAGGGGCAGGTGTGGGGGGAGTTGGCGTAGCATTTCTCGAATCGAACGCTATCGGCCGCGATCTCGTCCAGGCGGGGGCTCGTCTCCCGCCAGTGCCCGTAAGAGGAAAGGTGGTCGGCGCGCAGGGTGTCTATGCTGATGAGGATGACGTTGGGTTTGCCCGCACCCGCGTGTAGGCAAGCGACGCAATTGAAGAGAAGCAGGATAATGCACAAGTATCGGCTCACGTGTTTACTCCTAAAAAGCAAACTTCACCCGCGCCCTTTGGGCGCGGTGGCGCCCGCAGAGGGGCGCCACTACTGCTTCCCGTGCCCCGTGCCCCATTTCATATCCGACTTTCGACCTCCGACCTCCACCTTACTGCAAATACCCCAGGCTCCTCAGAATGCGCTCGTGCTCCTCGAGGTCAACCGCTTTCTCCGCACCCTTCTCCTGGCTGTAGAAGACGCTCCCCCTGGCGACCGCGATCATCTTCTCACGCATTTCCGCAGCGAGGGCCTTTCGCTCCCCAAAGAGATCCTTTTTTTCGGCCGGGTCCGCCGCCAGGTCATAAAGCTCGGCGTCCTGCTCGCCCTTGGTGACTATCAGCTTCCAGCGCCGCGTCATCAGCGCGGTCTTATCCGTGAAATCCGACAGCGGCTCCACCAGGCGCTGGGTCAATTCCCGCGTCGTCTTGCTGAAGACCGGTCTTTCCCCCTCTTTTTCCTCGCCCGGCGGGAGCAGGTTCCGCCCCTGCATGTTTATCGCCGCCTCGATGCCGCAGGCCTCGAGGACGGTGGGCATGATGTCCACCGCCTGCGCTAGATCGCCGGCCGTCCTGCCGCCGCTCAGGGAGGGCGAATAGACCACGAGGGGCACGCGCAGGGACGGTTCATATACGCTTTCACCGTGGCCGAAGTAGACGCCGTGCTCAGTAAGGCTCTCGCCGTGGTCGGAGGTGATAACCAACATCACTTCCTTCGATAACCCCATATCCTTTATCTTATCCCACAGAAGGCCGACCTGGTCGTCGGCGTAGCTGATCTCACCGTCATATGCGTCGATGTAGTAGTTCGCGTCCACGATATCATCGACTCGCACGCGAGCCGGGATCATATTCAGGTCGAGCTCGCGCGGGACGTAGCCTGCCCCGTCGCCCCGCCGATGATGGACGAGGAACCGCGCGGGTGGACTGTATCCGCCGTGTGGATCATAGAGATGGATGAAAAGGAAGAAGCGTCCCCCATCGTTCCTTTCCAGCCATTGAATAGCAAGCTCCATCGTTTCCCCCCCGCTCCTCTCCACTCCTTCGAAGCCGTCGTCGTACAAGTCAAATCCCTGCGCCAAACCCGACAATTCCCTCTTCAGGGGCAGGCCGCTCACGAAGCCGGCCGTGGCATAGCTCTCGCCCCGCAGTATCTCCGCCAGGGTAAGAAACGACTCCCTCAAGGGCACGCCGTTCGCCGCCCCATGGACGAGCGGCAGGAGCGAGGTGAAGAGGGAGCAATGGGAGCCGCAGGTGTCAACTGCATTGCAGTATGCGCGGTCAAAGCGGACGCCGCGCGCGGCTATCGCGTCGATGTTGGGAGTCGTGGGATAGCGGTAGCCGTAGCAGGAGAGGTGGTCGGCCCGGCAACTGTCTATGGTCACCAGCACCACGCTCAAGCGGGAGCGCGAGGGCGAGAAGACGATAAGGGCGATGACGATCGCCAGCGCCCCCAGTGCGACCAGGAGATACAGTCTTGCTTTGGCGTCGATGCGCATGGTCTTCTCGGAAAAGCAACCCGCGAAAAGGGGTTTTTCGATACTATCAATTAGCGTAGGGGAGCCCTACTACGGGCTCCCTATTGGGCGGCCGCAGTGCGCTGGATTTGGTGAAAGATGTCCAGCCAGCGGTCGACCGTCATTGTGGCGAAGAGGTCGCAGCGGTCGACACCCGCCCCTACGTTGAGATGTAATCTGGACACTAATGATCTCACAATATCCCCTACTCCTCTGTCACGGACTCATCTCCCGCTTCCGCTTCCCCTGCCCCGAGCGACCCCGACTTTGTCGAGGGGGAGTCGAAGGGTTCCCCCTGCTTCTCCTCTCCCCCCTCTTCCTTTATCTTCCTGAAGCTCTTCTTGAGCAGCCTGGGGTTTATTCTGTCGCGTTCCTTCTCGCTCAATTCCCGCGCCGCGACCTCATCGGTGACCACGTAGGGCGTGAGGAAGACCAGCATCTCGGTCTTGTTGCTGGTCGTCCTCTTCGAGCGAAAGGGGATGCCCAAGAGGGGCAGGCTGCCCAGGATGGGCACCCTCGATTCGACGACGCTCTTGCGTTCCTCCATCAGACCGCCCAGCACGATGGTCTCCCCGTCCCTGACCATCACTTGGGTGGTCAGCTCGCGCGTGTCCACCAGAGCCGCATTGAAGTCGGTCCAGGAACTGATCTTCTTGTCCGACTGGGTGATATTCATCGTTACCATGCCCCCCTCGGTGATGTGCGGCGTCACCTCCAACTCGGTGCCCACGTCCTGGTAATTATAGGAGTGGGTCTCGTTGCCGCCCGCGCTAGTTGTCGTTCCCGTGAGAAAAGGGACTTTCTGACCGACTATGAAGCGGGCCTTGACGTTATTCATCGTCAGCAGGCGCGGCGCGGCAAGGACATTGACGTGGGTCTTGGTGCTGAGGAAATTTATGAAGTTCTCGACCTTGCTGGTGGCTATCGTGGCGGTGAAGCCGGACGTGCCCCCCTTAAGTCCGAAGCTAACGTCCGCGTCGATGCTCCCCGTCAGATCGGGGTTGCCCTCGAGGTTGGTGAAGGTGTCCTTCCAGAGCCATTCCACGCCCATCGACAGGTCGCCATCCAGTATCACCTCGGCTATGAGGCCCTTGATAAAGACCTGGCGGGAGGAGACGTCGGCGACCTTGTCTATCATCGTGAGCATGCGCTTGATGTTGCCGCGGGTGTCAACGATTATCAGCGCGTTGGAGTCGTCCGAAGCCGCCACGTGACCCCAGGTGGACAGGTAGGGCTCCACCAGCTCTTTCGCCTTGTCCGAGGTAATATAGTCCAGGTAGACGATCTGCGTCACCACCTCGTCGCCCTCGCCGGCCGTCTCGGGGTCGTTGCCGACCACCAGCGGCAGGTTGTTCTGCTTCGCCTCCTTGAGCGGCACCAGCCGCAAGGTGTTGCCGCTCCTGATCCCGGTGAAACCCCGCGCCTGCACGCTCGTCTCCATCATCGCCAACGCCTCGCGCACCGTGACCTTGCCCGGGGTCTGAATGGATATCTCGCCGCTCACGGCCGGCCGCCCCTCCCTGGTGGTGTTGATGATGGTCAGGCCGCTCATCTCGTTCAGGTAGCGCAGGACGGTGCCGATTTCCGCGCGGCGGAAATTGAACCGTATCTTCCAATCCATCCTCTCCTCGACCGATTGCCCGTGGCAGGCGGCTGCCGATACGAGGCAGGCCGCCAGCACGAGCAAGAACCTGTTTTTCCTTATGATCATCGTCTCCTCCGTTTCTTGCCGCGTTTCTTTGCCGGTTTCTCCGGTTTGTCCGCTTGATCGCTTCCCGCCCCCTGCCCTTCCTCGCTGCTCACCGTCACCTGTTTGCTGCTCGACTCCCAGGGCAGTTCTATTTCCCCGTATTCCATGTCCGTGCCTATCTCCCAGGACTGTTCCTCACCGTCCCGTCTCAGGACCATATCGTTGATGCCGAAGTTCACCTCGTAGCCGCTCATCTGGTCCGGCTTGAGCCTGTATTCCCTTCCAGACCAGGTGTCGACGATAACGGCGTATTCCCCCCCGGCGGATTCGAAGATGCCGACCAGGCGCCAGGCCGCGTGCACGGTCTTCTCGACGACCATGCGCCCCATCGGCTTGGGTGTCGCGCTGGGTACGGGGGTGGGAAGCCGTTTGCCGCGGAAGATGTCCCTTCCTTTCAGCACTTTCTTGTCCAGCTTGGCCACGGAGAGCTTACCCTCTTCTTCCACCGGCGAGGCCGACAGCGTCATGTTCCCTTCCAGCGGGCGCCTTGCCTCGCTCCCCTTCAGGTGCACCGTGCGCGCGCCCAACCGCCAGTCATCGATGACCAGCTCGGGCATGGCGTTCTCCAGGTAGTAGAAGAACCTGGTCACGGCATCTATGCTCCCCTCGAACTGCAGGCGGAAGGGCAGCCGGCGAGACCCCTTCTCCCCCGCCTGCGCGTCCCGCTGGGTCGGCCTGGCCGATTTTAGGTCGGTGATGTAAAGGCCGCTCTTCTTCGCCAGGGAAGAGATGTTGCCGAGCCAGAACCCCTCCTGCTTATCAAGCGATAGCGCCCCCGTATCCACCGCGGAGCTATCGCTCTCGACCACCATGTAGCCGCAGCGCTCCAGGTATTCCCCCAGGCGCTGGCGCTCATCCTTTATCTCCTGCAACTTCCGCAGGTAAGGGTCCACGCCCAGCATGTAGGCGGCCACGCACCCCACTATGGCCATGCCGCCGAGGGCAATGACCTTTTCCCGCGTGCTCAGCTTCTCTAGTATCTTCTTTATGTCAAACGAGCTCTTCATCGTTTCCCCCTACCGAACTCCACCTGCGCGCTTATCTCGAAGCTGAAAACCTTTTCGCCCTCGCGCAAGCGCTCCGAGGTGTTGCTCAGCTTGGCGTTGGCCAGGTCGACCATGGCGCTCACGCGCGTAAAGTAGTCGATGACCTCATCCATCGTGTCGGCGTAGCCTTTCACCCTAAGCCTCTTCCCCTTGTCGGCCGATAGCCTGGTGAGGTAGACGCCGCGCGGGGTCTTCTCTCTTAACCCGCACAGCAGCTGCGTCCAGCCGCGCCCCGACTTGCCGGCGTTCTTCATCTTGCTGCGCAAGAGGAGCACGTTATCCTTCATCTCCTGCAACGCGGCGCTCTGCCTCCCCACCTCGCCCACGAGGACGGCGACGCCCACGACCGCTATCACCCCGACCGCGGCAGCGATCAGGGCGGTCCTCTTCCTGCGGCCGGCCCGGGTGATGGCCTCTCTTCTGCCCACCCGCAACAGTTCAATGCTGTCGTCGCCGGCGCCCGCCGCGCGCAGGGCCAGGCCGTAGGCGCGCAGGTAGGCCGCCGCGGCCCGCGGCACGCGGCCGCCTACCTCCAGGCGCTCCAGCTTCAGGCCGCGGTATGCTTTGAGCAACTTCCGTATCCGATCCGCCCCCGGCCCGCCGACGAAGGCTCGGCCGACCGCCCCTCCCAAACGGCGCTTGCAGAAATCGAAGCTCCCTTCTATGTCCGCGACCAACCCCGCGCCCGCGTGGAAACCGCGCGTCATCTTCAGCGCCCCCCCGGCAAGAACGAGGAACTCCACCCCCGTGCCGTCAGCATAAAGGAAAGCCGTCGGCTCACGCGGCGGCCTCTGCAGGAGGTGGTTGAAGGCGCGGCGCAAGACCAGGGGCCCGACGTCTACGGCGGCCACCTCCAGCCCCGCCTCCTCCAGCAGGGCGACGCGCTTCCACAGCTCCTCTTTCCTCGCCGCCGCCAGCGTCACCAGCGTGCCCTCAGCACTCTTTCCCTCGACCTGCCAGTCCCACACCACCTGGTCCGGGGGAAAGGGCAGGTACTGGTCGATGCGCAGGCCCAGGATCTTGCCGATGGTCTTGCTGTCCACGTCCGGAAGCGTCACCGATTTCAGCACCAGCGACGCGCCCGGGATGTCAATGATCACCCGCCTGGAAGGCAATCCCTGCTTCTCCCAGAACGACTTGATCCTCTCCGCCTTCCTGCCGGCGGCCAGGGAGGCGGGGAACTCCAGCCTCTCGATCCGCGCCACCCGGAAACCGCCCCCGGCCCTTTCCAGCACCAGCGTCGTCAAGCCGGCCTCCGCCAATTCCACGGCGACGAGGCGGTCGCGCTTGAGCCTCCTCTTCGTTGCCGCCAGGCCCTTCACTATCTTCTCGCGCACGCCCGGGAAGGGGGCGACGAGTTGGTCGCGCCTGAAGCTCCTGATAGCTTTGATCAGGTCTCTCTCCGCTGCGTCGCGTATGCTTTTATACTTGTCGACTAATCTGCGCAAGTTCACTGTTCCCTCCAATACAGGACCCTGAACTTCTCTTTCCTACTCGGTTGCGACTGCTCCTTGGCTACATCCCCCGGCAGGGCGGTGGAGACCACCGCCTGGATGGTGGATGAGCTGACGCCGCCCCTGGCGTTCTCCACCCGGCCCCTTACCCTGATAAGAAAGGCGTCCCCGTAGAAACAATGGAACCTCTCGTGCAGTTCGTGTATCTCGTAATCTGTAGTGCCACCTGCGTTCAAAACTTCGTTTACGTAGTTTGAATTCAAACCGAAGTCCTCTGTCAGACTATATAGCGTCACCTCACCCTCATCTCCCTTTTTCTTGAGGGGCCAGTTTTCCTGGTCCATGATCTTGTCGAGCAGCAGTTCCATCCCTAATGCCATCGCTTCCTCCGCGCTGGTCAAGCTATTGCCCCCGGCTTCCGCTATGCGCTCGGCGGGCCACTCGAAGCGGACAGGAGGGTCGCGCTCGTCGAACCTTTCTATCGTGCCCCATATTACCGCCTCGATGGTCAGCCTGTTCATGGTGTTGATATTGTAAAAAGGATAGTGGCTCCACACCGTCAGCCAATTGTCGTGCAGGTCCTTTATTATCTTCTGGGGCGGTTTCACGCCGTGAACCTCGATCAGCAGGAGCTCGTCCAGGGTGAAGAAGCCCTGGTATTTCTTCCGCCAATTCAGAATCTCGTCCGCCAGCCCTTCCAGGTCCGGGTATGCGCCGTATATCTCCGCGTAGACCGGGTGGACCTTGAGCAGAAAAAGCAGCTGCTTGACGTGAGAATAGACGTTCATGTCCCAGTAGAGATTGAGCGGTATCTTGGCGCCCTCTTCGCGGAATTCCTCGAGCACGACCCCGGCATCCTCCAGGCCGAGGTCGAACTTGTAGCTCTCGCCGTCCTCCTCCTTCCCAAACTCGTTTTCGATGTCGACCATGTCGCTATCCAGCTTATAGTCGTTGGTATCTATGAACTTGTTAGTACTGGACTGGAGCTCGTAAAATATCTTCGCCATCGCGGCGCGCGCCAGGTAGGAGGCCTGCAGCTTGTCGATGCTGTTCTGCACTAT
>CBDVCL010000002.1:0-18118 GCA_965372475.1 uncultured bacterium
GGCTCTAGCGGCTGACTAGGGAAGTCGGAAAGGGACGTGATCCGACCTCCGACCTCCATGGAGACGATGAAACACGACATAGGCAAACAAACGAGCCTGAGCCCGATGTTGACGTTCAAGCTAACGCTCAAAGGCGTAAGAGACCGCCTCTTCCGTTCCATCGTCACGGTAGGTGTTATCTGCGTGGCGGTGGTCTTCATGGTCAACGTGGCCGTGGAGAGCCTGGTCAAGCTGGGCCTGAGCGATGAGCTAAGCGAGCGCGTGGAGCGGCGCCGCCTCGCGGTGAGCACGGCCACCCGCCTCTCCGGCGTCGGTACGCTGGCCGAGACGCTGGCGGAGGTGAGCAAACTGAAGGTTGGCTCGTCGGGCTACCGAGAGGTGATGTTGATGACGGACTTGAGCGAACAGGGCATGGCGGAGGCGCATGCGGGCTGGCTGGCGGCGACGGGGTATATCAAGCTCTTTGGCGAACTGAAGTACCGCCAGCGGCGGCAGCTCTTCCACGACACCAAGGGGATAGCGGTCTTTGCTCGCCTGGGCAGCGCCGCGGGCAAGGAACGCTTCAAAGCGTCCCTGGAAGCGGACGTTTCGCTGAAACGAACGCTCGAGCTGTCTGGGCTCGAGGAGTTCCTGACGGCCTGGCCGGGCTTGAAAGCTTCTCTGCGTAGTCTGCAGGCGGAACGCCGCCGCGCCGTGGGCGTGCTGCGCCGCTCGTTGCGTAAGCGTAGCGTGATGGCAGCGCTGGGCGGGGCGGACGGCGCTTTCGGCGAGCAGGTGCGCGCCGCCGGCTTCCTGCTGGATAGAGGCACCGCCGCCGAGGTGGCGCGCCAGTCGCGCTTGCTGGTGGATATCGCTTATATCGAGGAGGCGGTGCTGAAGACCGACCTGCGCCGCTTGATCGCCGGCGAGCTGGACCTGCTGCCGCGCGCCGTCAGCTCGCGCGTGCTCTGGCGTTTCGTGCGGCACAAGGACAATTCGATGCTCCTGCTGGCCAAGATGACCGCCGCCGAGAAGGAAAAGCGGGGCCTTGACCCCGAACGCCTGGCCGTGCTGGCGAAGTTTCAGGCCGAGGGACGCAAGCTGGAGCGAGTGGAATCGGTCGCCGCGGGAGTGGGCGGCGGCTTCCTCGGCATCGGCCAGCGCATGACCTTGCTGCTCCTGCTCTCGATAGTGGTCAGCGTCATCGGCATCACCAACGCCATGCTGATGTCGGTGACGGAGCGATACCGTGACATCGCCACCCTGAAGTGCCTGGGAGCGCTGGACGGCTTCATAATGCTCTCCTACGTTTACGAGGGCTGCGTGCTCGGCCTGGCCGGCGGCATAGCGGGGGCGATAATGGGGGTGGTGGTGGCGTTGTTGCGGATGCTGGCCGGCTACGGCTTGATGGTCCTTCCCTCCCTGCCGCTGGGTGTGCTGGGCCTGTTGATGGTCGTGTCGGTGGTGATGGGCGTGGCCCTGGCGGCGTTGGCCTCGATATACCCCTCGATGCGCGCGGCACGCCTGTCGCCGATGGAAGCGATGAGGGTGCGATAAGCGGGACAATGGCTAAGAAACCGAAGAAGAAAAGCGTAGACGAAGAGATCAAGCGCGCGCGCAAGATAAAGCGGCACAGGGCGAAAAAGGCCGCGGCGCGCGAGATCATCCGCACCGTGGGCCTGCACAAGGAATACGACATGAAGGGCATCCGCACCGTGGCCTTGACGTCGGTGGACATCGAGATCCACACGGGTGAGTTCATCTCGGTGATGGGCCCCTCGGGTTCGGGCAAGACCACCTTCTTCAACATGATCGGCGGCCTGGACAGCCCGTCGAGCGGCCGCGTCTTCATCGATGGCGTAGACGTGGCCCAGCTCACGGCGATCGAGCTGGCCTACTTGCGCTGCAAGAAGATCGGCTACATCTTCCAGGACTACAACCTGATAGACCATATGACGGCGCTAGAGAACGTCACCGCGCCGATGGCCTTCGCCGGGGCCAGCGCCGACGAGGCGCGCGTCAAGGGAATGGCTCGCCTGGAGCAGGTGGGCTTGAAGGAACGCTGGTTCCACCGCCCGCTGGAGATGTCGGGCGGCCAGCAGCAACGCGTCGCTATAGCCCGCGCCATGGCCAACGACCCAGGCATCCTGCTCTGCGACGAGCCCACCGCCAATCTCGACCTCAAGACAGGGCACGAGATACTTGAGATACTGCGGCGCATGAACGAAAAGCACGGTGTGACGATCATCTGCGCCACGCACGACCACAGGATGCTGGACATCTGCGACCGCCTCGTTTGGATACGGGACGGTAAGATCGAGCGTATAGCGCGGCGGGACGAAGTGGAGATCAATATCGGGGAAGTGGAGGGGGAGCAGGGGTAAATATCGGGGGTTTCCCGAATCAGGATGATTCGGGAAACCAACAACCAGTTGTAGGGGCGAACGGCGTTCGCCCGGGCGACCGTAGGTCGCCCCTACGAAACATGATGAAATACGACATACGACATACGATATACGGGCCGCTCGCGATAGCCGTCGCCCTGGCGTTCCACGTTACTGCGGCTGCTGACTTCGATAGTGACTGCCGTGCCATCGCCGCCGCGCCCCACCGCATTGCCGGTAGCGAGGAAGCCAGGCAAGCTTCTTTATATATAGAAAAACGTTTGCGCTCGATGAATCTGGACGGAGTCTACGTGCAGGAATTCCCGATTGCCGCGTTGGTGACGCGCCGCTGTGAGCTGGTGCTAGCGGGGAAGACACTGGAGCTACTGCCCCTGCGGCCCAACGGCATCCAGCCGCCGGTCACCTCGGCGCAGGGGATTGCGGGCCGCATCCTGCACGTCGGCGACGGCGAACCGGGCGATTTCAAGGAAGCGGTCGAGGGGCGGGTGGTGGTGCTGGACTACGATTCCCGCCATGGCATGCGCAACGCCTTTCGCCAGGGCGCCGCTGCCGTTATTCTGGTGGGCGACAACGGTTTCCGTGCGGAGAACAGCCACTACGTCGAGGCGCACGCCAACCTGCCCCGCTACTACTTCCCCGGCGGCCGCGCCGCACTACCGGCGGGAGCGGAGGTCATCATCCGTTGTGAGCAGGAGTGGCAGGCCGCGATAGGGCGCAATGTCTTCGCTTTCCTGGAGGGCAGCGACCCCGTGTTCTTGCAGGAGAAAGAGGAGATGGTGATCATCGGTGCGTCGCTGGACAGCTATGGCGAGGTGCCCGAGCTCTCGCCCGGCGCGCGCGGCGCGGCCAACTGCGCCGCCCTGCTGCGCTTGGCGGGACGATTGAGGGCGAAGCGCCCAAGACGCCACCTGCTCTTCGCCTTCCTTGACGGCGGAGCGCAAAGCCACAGCGGCGCCATGGCCTTCTACCGCCTTTTCGAGGATAAGAAGAACGCTGACGGCCACGTGACGCAGCGCGCGGAGTCGCTGGCCAACGAGCAGGAGTATCTTGACGGCCTGGAGGAACTGCTGGCGGTGAAGGACCTCACGGCCATCGACTCAGACCTGCGCGCGCGCTTCTTTGAGCGCCTGCGCTCGCGCGGCCAGGAGCACGTGGGGCGCTTGAACTACGAGCTCTACCGCTTGCGTCGCGCCGGCGGCGATGCGCAGGAACAGGCCCGACTGGAGGAGGAGAAGGGCGCTTGGAATAGCGCGCGCCGCGTCCTGAATAAGCTGCAGCATGGCGTTGAGGTGGCGAGGAGCGCGGCGACGGACGAGAAGATAGAAATCGCCAGGCGCGAGGTAGCGGGACAGATAGAGGAGCGCAAGCGCCAGCTGGTCTTTGACCGGCGCGTCCTTGAGGGCGACGAGAAGCTGCACGCTCTGCTGGCGGGGCGCTGGATCTGCCTGCACCTGTCGCTGCTGTTGGGCGACAGCACCTCCCGCTGGGGCATCATCACGGGCGGCGACTCGCACATGCGTTCCTGGAAGGATTTGCCCGGCTATTACCGCAAGATCCAGGCGCTGCTCTTGGCGCGCTACGAGCGGCTGGCCGCGGCGGGCAGCGCGCCGCACGGCTTCGAAAAGGTCTCCGTGGACGGCAGCATCCGCCCTGAGCGCCTCTTCTGTTCGGCGCGCTCCGTCACGCACGGCGGCGAGCTAGCGGGGAAAATGGGTATCTTTAACATGATAGCGGTCACCGCCCAGGACGGCCTGGCGCGCGAAGGCACGCCGGGGGACGACTTCGCCTCCCTGGCCTTGGAGCGGATCGCGGGGCAAGCTGATGGTTTGACCGCGCTCTTGAGCGAGGTTTTGGACGAGCAGGGGCTCTCGCTCAAACAGGCGATCGAGCGCGATAAGCGTATTCTGTATCCTAAGTTCAGCTCGGACTACCGCACCAAGGGGTGCAGTGTGGTCAAGCGCAGCTACGGCGGCGAGATGATGCGCGAGCCGGCGCCGGGGGCGATAGTGGGGCTGATCCTGAACAACCGCCCCATGGACGTCAACCCGTACAAGATACCGGGCTTCAATAACTACCTCACCTTGCGCGCCGACGGCAACGGCATGCTCGCGCTTGGCCCCATCCAGAACGCCCACTGGGCCTATCCGGTGCGCGGCTTAGCGGTTGAATTCGACAGGCGTGGCCATCCCATCTTCGCTTCCACCTTCAAGTCGCGGCAGGCGGCCCCCGCTCGTTTTTCGATGTTCCCCTGCCGCTCGGGTGCTTTTGTCTCGCCGCACGTGACCGGGGCCGGGCGGCCGCGCGTGCTCGACGCCAAGACCACCGCGCCCTTGAGCGACGACTACTCGTACTCCTGGATGGAGGACGGCGTGGTCTATTGGTTCTGCGACGAGAAGGTGAAGGGGGTCAAGGTCTTCGGTCTGGGCAGCGGCGTCGCCCTGGTCAGCGGCGGCCTGGCGCCGCTTCTCGATCCGGAGATCGACCCGGAGACGGGGGTGGGATACTCCACGCGGCAGCCCTGGCGCGTGCCGGCGACGACCTTGCGCTCGGCCGCCGATCTCTGGCGCCTGGACGAGAGCCGCCTGCAGCTATTGCGCGATCACGGCGTCGCCACCGATTCGATCGAGGAATTGCACGGCCGCGCCGAAGACCTCTTGCGCGGCGCCACGGAGGAGCAGAGCCCGGCGCGGCGCGAGGCGCTGGGCAACGCCGCCTACTGGGCGGAACAGCACGTCTACTGGAACGTGCGCGGCACCCTGGACGACCTGGTGCGGGCGGTCTTGATCCTGCTGGCGCTGGCGGTGCCCTTTGCCTTCGCGCTGGAGAGGCTATTGATAGGAGCGACGATGGTCTACCGCCAGATCGCCTGGTTCGGCGGCTTCTTCTGCCTGACCTTCCTGCTGCTCTTCTTCTCGCACCCGGCCTTCGCCATCTCCAAGACGCCGATGATCATCTTCCTCGGTTTCGCCATCGTCGTCCTCTCCGGCTGGGTGATCATGATCATCATGCGTAAGTTCGAGCGCGAGCTGAAGCTGCTGCAGGGCCTGACCTACACCGCGCACGCCGCCGATGTCTCGCGCTTCGGCACGATGATGGCGGCGATGAGCCTGGGCATCAGCACGATGCGGCGCCGCCCGATGCGCACGGCGCTGACCGCGGTGACCATCATCCTCTTGACGCTGACCATCCTCTGGTTTGCCTCCTTCGGCATGGAGGTGGGGGTGGTGAGGAAGTTCGTGCAATCGCGGCCCGAGTATAATGCTGTGCTCGTGCACCAGACCAACTGGGACCGGCTATCGCCGGGCGTGTCGGACATGCTGCGCGGCCGCTGGGGCGACGAGGCGCTGGTCGCCTCCCGCTACTGGATATCGGCGAGCGGCATGGGCGAGGGCGGCATTCTGACTACCTTGAGTGACGGCGCTAATCCCGTGGCTTTCGGCGGTGTGCTGGGGGTGGCGAGCGCGGAGCTCGCGCGCCGCCCGGACTTGCGCGCGCTCTTCCCGAGTGGAGAGAAGGGGGATACCGCCTGGATGACCGAGGCGGCGATGGCCCGACTGGGGGCGAAGCGCGGCGACGAGATACTGGTGGGCGGGGTCAAGCTCACCGTCGGCCCGCCCCTGAAGGCGAGCGAGCTGCTGGGCGCGCAGGACCTGGACGGCTCGAGCATCCTGCCCGTCGACTTCGCCCAGATGAACTCCACCAACGCCAACATGCCGGGCGACAGCACGGGGGAACTCGCCAGCAGCGACTGGACGGTGTTGCCTGTGGACAGCGTGCTCACCGTCCCCGTCGCGGTGGCGCGCCGCCTGGGCGCGGGCCTGCGCACGGTGACGATATACCCAAGAGAAGCCCACAAGGCTTCAGAGATAGCGGCCCAGCTCTCGCGTATGCTGACTTTCCCCGCGGTGGCGAGTGAGCGCGATGGCGCCTACCGCCACCGCCTGGGCGCGATCCTCGAGGGAAGCGGCGTGAAGGACCTCTTCTTCCCTCTGCTCTTGGGCGGCCTGGTCATCCTCGGCACGATGCTGGGCTCGGTGGCCGACCGCGAGCGCGAGATATATACCTTCAGCGCGCTGGGGCTGGCGCCGCCGCACGTGGCCAGCTTGTTCTTCGCCGAGGGGCTTATCTACTCCGTGCTCGGCGGCATGGGCGGCTATCTCTTGGGCCAGGCCCTGGTCAAGGGACTGCACGTGCTGGCGGGTTACGGCCTGGTCAGCGTGCCAGAGGTAAACTATTCCTCCACCAACGTAACGGCCACATTGCTGGTGGTGATGTTGACGGTGCTGGCCAGCGCCGCCTACCCGGCGGCCAAGGCCTCTCGCTCCGCCAACCCGGGGATAATGCGCACCTGGCGCTTGCCCAGGGCCAAGGGCGACCTTCTCGACATCGTGCTGCCCTTCACCGTCTCCGACTACGACATCGCCGGGGTGGTCAGCTTCCTCAAGGAGCACTTCGATAACTTCAGCGACACCGGCCTGGGCATCTTCATGGCGCGCGGCGCCGAGTTGGTGGGCGGCAAGGGCAGCGAGGTGGGCCTGGTGGCCGAGCTTTCGCTGGCGCCCTTCGACCTGGGCGTGTCACAGAGCTTCAGGATGACCAGCGCGCCCAGCGAGGTGCCGGGCATCAGCGAGGTGGCCATCTGTATCGAACGCAAGAGCGGCCAGCCGCGCGACTGGCAGCGGCTGAATAACGTACTGCTGAACGACCTGCGCAAGCAGTTCCTTATATGGAGGTCGCTACCTAACGAGCGCATGGAAGAATATCGTCATAAGACATTAGCGGTGCTTGGTAAATCGGCAAGTCGGAAAGCTCGCCCTGAGCGACGGAAGAGAGTCGAAGGGTCAGGCGTTGGAAGTCGGAAGAAGAAGTAGATCCGACCTCCGACATCCGGCCTCCGACGTCCAATAGATACGATGAGCGAAAGAGTAGACAAAGAACTACAAGAGTTCCGCGACCAGATGAAGGTGCCGTCCAAGTTCGACGACGGCTTCAACTGGTCATCACTCGTCGGCGCGTTATTCATCGGCCTGCTGATGGTGCCGGGCGCCATCTACATGGGCCTCTTGGCCGGCATGGGCATAGGCCCCGCGGCGCAGTGGGTGACCGTGATCCTCTTCCTTGAGGTGGCGAGGCGCACGCACCGCTACCTCAAGCGCTCGGAGATATTCGTGCTCTTCTTCATGGCGGGCGCGGCGATGGGCATGCCCTTCTACGGGCTGATCTGGAACCAGTTCTTTATGAACAGCGACGCCGCCGCCGTCTACGGCATCGCGGAGCTGCTGCCCACATGGTACGCGCCCAACCCGGCCTCGGACTCCTACGCCCTGAGGACTTTCTTCCACCTCGACTGGCTGCCGGTGATCGGGCTTGTCATTTTCGGCACCTTCTTCGGGCAGATAAAAGCGATGGTGCTGGGCTACGGCCTCTTCCGGGTGACCAGCGACATCGAGCGCCTGCCCTTCCCCATGGCGCCGGTGGGCGCGCAGGGGATCCTGGCGCTGGCCGAGGACGTGGACGAGACAGAGGAGGACAAGGCGCAGGGCCGCTGGCGCTGGCGGGTCTTTTCCATAGGAGGCGCGCTGGGCATGGCCTTCGGCATCGTCTACCTGGGCATACCCACGCTGACAGCCGCTTTCACGGGCAAAGCGATACAGGTGCTGCCGATACCGTTCTCCGACTTCACCGGCAAGACGGGCAGCTACCTTCCCGCCGTGGCCACGGGCATCGCCTGGGACGCCAGCCACCTGATAACGGGGATGGTGCTGCCCTTCTACGCGATGTTAGGTTCGTTCATCGGCCTGGTGGTGACGGTCATCGCCAATCCGATTCTTTACAAGTTCGAGTTCCTCACCTCGTGGACGGTGGGGGACAGCACCGTGGTGACGCTCTTCAAGAACAACGTGGACTTCTACTTCAGCTTCCAGATAGGTATCGCCGTGGCCATCTGCATCGCCGGCTTCTACCAGGTGTTCCGCTCGCTGACCAAGAGGCGGAAGGAGAAGAAGAAACGGCGGCGGGGCAGGGACGCCCTGGCGCGCGGTGGCGTGCCGAAGGGGAGGGGCGACATCAATACCTGGCTGATAGTTGTGTGCTATTTCATCATCACCATGGCCTACATCCTGGTCTCGGGCTACCTGATCGCTTGGCACAGGGGAGTGATGATAGTGCTGTTCCTGCTGGGCTTCGTCTATACGCCCTTGATATCCTACGTCACGGCGCGGCTGGAGGGCATCGCCGGGCAGGTGGTAGAGATACCGATGGTCAAGGAGGCCAGCCTCATCCTCTCGGGCTACCAGGGGGTGGCCTGCTGGTTCCTGCCGATACCCGTCGCCAACTACGGGATGATGACGGTGTTCTACCGGCAGTGCGAGCTGACCGGCACCAAGTTCACGAGCATCTGGAAGACGAAGCTCCTCCTCTATCCCATCATCCTCATCTCGTCTATCGTCTTCATGGACTTCATCTGGGGTCTGGCCGAGGTGCCCAGCGCCGTCTATCCCTTCGCGCAGATGATGTGGGAGCTCTGGGCGGCTAACTCCTGCATCATGTTCAGCTCGACCCTGGGGGAGTATTCCATCTTCGAGGAGGCCTTCAACTGGGTTATCCTCTGGGCGGGGACGGCCTTCGGGGTGATGTTATTCGCCGTGTTGACCAAGGCAGGGGCGCCCGTCTTCCTCGTCTACGGCGTGGTCAGGGGACTGGGGCAGTCGATGCCGCACGGCATCATCCCCGAATTCATCGGCGCGCTCATCGGCCGCTTCTACTTCCGCCGCAAGTTCGGCCTGATGTGGCGGCAATATATCCCCGTCGTCGCCGCCGGCTTCGCCTGCGGCCAGGGTCTGGTGAGCACCCTCTGCATTGGCATAACCTTTCTTTCGAAGTCGGTGGTGCAGTTGCCGTTCTAGGTTTAGGGTCCTGCGTTCTGTGTGCTGGAAAGGGATGGTGAAGAAACATACAGTCCTATTCGCCCTACTGGTGTTATCCGTCCTCTGCCATGCCAGGGTCAAGATCACGGTGGACGTGGCAAAGGGGCAGCGGCCCATCTCTCCCTACATCTACGGCAAGAACTGCAATATGTTCGACGGCGAAGACCTGGAAGTGGTGCGCGGGGCGGGCCTGCGCATCTCGCGCGAGACGGACGGCAATAACTGCACCAAGTATTGCTGGGAGAACGACCTATCCTCGCATCCCGACTGGTACAATAATGTCTATGAGCAAGGGTGGTACGAACGTGCCCGGGCGGTACAGGACAAGGTGCCCGGCCTGCAGGGGATGTTCTGTTTCCAGGTATTGGGCTGGGCGGCGAAGACGGGCAAATACAACGCTGACGTCAGCGGCATCAAGGACCATTCCAAGCGTGAGCGCAACCTGTGCGGCGACGGCAAGGGGGAATCGTATCTGCAGCCCTGGGGGCCAAAGCAGACCGTGGGCATCGTCGACCACTGGTTCGGCCCCGGCGGCAAGGGGCTGGATCGGAGCCGCTTTCGCATCTGGCACATGGACAACGAGCCTGCCTGCTGGATAAGCAAACACGACGATATTTGCCCCAAGGAGCTTAGCGCTGAGCAGACGGTGATGAAGTACGTTGGCGTGGCAAAGGAAGCCAAGACGCGCCACCCCGACCTCTACCTGATGGCGCCCGGGTTCACCTCGGAGTGGTACTGGTGGCACTGGACGGATAATACATTCCCGGACGGGTTGCCCTGGATGGAATACTTCATCAAGCGCATGGGTGAAGAGAGCAAGAAGGTCGGGCGGCGCCTGATAGACATTGTTGACTTTCACTCCTACAGCAACATGGAAAACAACTCGCCGCGCGAGATATTGCAGGAGCACCGCATATTCTATGACCATGACTACGACTTCCCCTACGCCAACGCCTGCCAGAGATACCCGGGAGGCGAGTGGGGCGACAACCGTGTCGAGCGCATCTTCGGCCGCACCGAGGAATGGCTGGACAAGTATTTCGGAAAAGGCCACGGTATCACTATCGGCATCACCGAGGCCTACTGTTGCTCTCCCAAGGGCACGATCGCGGCGCTCTGGTACGCCTCGATGCTGGGCACTTTCGCCGACCACGGTGTGACGGTCTTTACGCCGTGGAGTTGGCGGGTGAGTTTCTGGGAGGTGATGCACCTCTTCTCTCGCTACGGCGGTACGGTGCGCGTCGCTTCGAAGTCGAGCGACGAGGAGATGGTCTCCGCCTATTCCTCGTTGCGCGAGGACGGCAAGCTGGCCGTGATCATGGTCAACCGCCACAAGCGAAAGCGGGAGAAGGTCTCCCTCAAGCTGGCGAACTTCACGCCGCGTGTGGGGGCGCACACCTTGCTGACGCTCTCCGACTTGCCTGACAAGAAGCAGACCTTCAAGAGCAGTGATGACAATGCACTGAAGCGGGGCACGCTCACGCTTGCGGGGCAGGAAGTTGAGCTTGAGTTGCCGCCCTGGTCCATCGTGGCGGTCATTATCGAGCCTGGGAGGCAATAATCACCGACAGATTCTTGTACAAAGGCCGTAAGACCAACGAGATATCCTTTCCGCTGGGCGGCATTGGCACGGGCTGCATCGGCCTGCCCGACAACGTGAAATCCCTGGCGCGGCACTTCGTGGGCGCGGGTTACGAGACAGCTTACGTGGGAAAATGGCATCTCGCCGGCCGCCCCTTTCGCGACAAAGCCATCCCCCCGGAACGGCGCGGCGGTTGGCAGGACTACTGGGTGGCCGCGGAGGTGCTGGAACACACCTCGCACGGCTACGACGGCTACATGTTCGACGGCGCGATGGATAAGCGGGAATTCAAGGGCTACCGCGGGGACGCCGTTGCAGGATATCAGCGCCGGAAAAGTGAAGCGCGAGGACGTATTCATCCAGATATCCGAGAGCCGCGTGGGGCGCTGCCTGAGGACGAAGAAGTGGAAATACTCGGTGCGCGCGCCCGAGAAGGACGGCTGGAAGGATATGGACAGTGATGTTTATGTCGAGGAGTACCTGTATGATCTCGAAAAGGATCCCCACGAACAGGAGAACTTGGTCACGAACCCTGCTCTCAAGGAGGTGCGTACCGAGTTGGCGGGACTATTGAAGAAGCGCATGGTAGAGGCGGAGGAGAGGGAGTCGGGAATAGTGCCGAAACGGCGAATCCTCCTTCGCCAAGGCTTCGGCGGACAAGTCGGCGAATCGGCGACGGGGCGAAAATGAGAAAACAGATCGAGAGAATTGTCCTCGCCAGCTTCTTCCTCAGCGGCCTTGCCGCGCTCATCTACGAGACTGCCTGGCTGAATCTGACGGGATTATACTTTGAGAACACCGCCTATTCCATGGCGACGGTCGTCGCCATTTTCATGGCCGGGCTGGCGCTGGGATCATATCTTGCGGGGCGTCTCGCACGCCGGTGCGAAACGGTGAATTGGCGAATCGGCGAATCGGCGAGCAACCAGCAACTAGCAACGAGCAACAGCTTGCTGTTGCTTTACTTCTCCATCGAGGCGCTAATCGCCCTCTTCGCGCTGGCAGTTCCCTTTCTTTTCATAATATCCCGCCCCATATTCGGTGTTATATATAGAAACCTATTCGATATTCCGGTGCTTTACCACTCCTGCCGCATAGTGCTCGCCGCGGTGATGCTGCTGCCTACGGCGACGCTGATGGGGCTGACCCTGCCCCTCTTGATAGAGGCACTGACGCGCGAGCACGGCGAGCTTTCGAGAAAGAGCGGCATGTTGTATGGGCTGAATGCCCTCGGCGCCGCGGTCGGTGCGACGTTGTGCGGTTTCGTACTCTTGCCGGGGTTGGGGACGTTTCGCACCATCTTGGTCGGGGTTGCGGTGAATCTGGTCATCGCCGTGGTGGGCTGGGCGGTATTGAAGCGGTGGTCGTTTGTCAGTCCCAAGTCCCAAGTCCAAAGTCCAGACTCGCAGCCTGATGCGAGCGACGAGCGACGCCTGTCCGCCGTAGCCTCGGCGAAGGCGGAAGCGACTAGCGACGGCAATCAAGCCCCCGAGGTCCGAGATCCGAGGTCCGAGGTCCGCCCCTACATCTTGGTCGTATTCGCACTATCCGGCTTCTGCGCACTATGCTACGAGATCATCTGGACGCGCCTGATGATAGTAAGCATCAGCCCTGCCGTCTATAGCTTCGCCACCATCCTCGCCTGCTTCATTCTCGGACTGGCATTGGGCAGTTCTGCCTACGCCGCGATATCAAAGCGAATCAAGGACAAGGCGCTGTCCTGCGGCATCCTGCTGATACTCGCGGCATTGGCGGGGGCGGCGGCCACGGCCGCCTTGCCCTGGTTGCCTGTTATGACTTCTCGCTTGCTGAGCCAATACCAGGACAGTTTCGCCGCGGTCTCGCTGGCGCGCTATCTCCTCGCGGCGATAGTGATCTTGCCGTTGACGGTCTTCTCGGGGGCGCTCTTTCCCGCCGCGGCCGCGGCCTATGCGCGTGACGGGCAACAGCTCGCGCGCAAGATAGGGCGCCTTTACGCCGGCAACAGCGTGGGTTCTATCCTCGGAGCGCTCGTGGCGGGGTTTGTACTGCTTGAGCTGGTGGGCGCCCACCGCGCGGGGGTGCTGGTGGTGCTTGTCCAGTTCATGCTCGGCATCTATGTCGTGGCGAGAAGGCGTGGCAGAAAAGCGGCGCAGCTGACGTCGCTGGCCGCGGCGGCGGTGGTCTTTACGCTGTTTTTGCTCGGCGGTGCCGAGATCAAGGTTCTGCATGGCGGCAGCTACATGTATTTCAAGGAATACAAAAGCCCTCGCACTCGTGGCACGCCGCGCGGCCACCAGGACGTCCTCTACCACAAGGACGGCGCCGCGGGGACGGTGACCGTTTTCAGAGACCGTCGCACGGGCAAGGTCTTCTTCGCCGTGAACGGCAAGGTGGACGGCTCGAGCGATGGCTCGGACATGACGACGCAGACGATGCTGGCGCATTTGCCTATGCTCTTGCACGGCGACGTAAAGGACGTATTGGTGATCGGCTTCGGTACAGGCACCACCTTCGCTACCACGCTGGATTATGCCGTGGCGACCAGCACCTGCGTGGAGCTTTCGCCACAGGTGATAGAGGCGGCGAAATTCTTCGAGCACGTATACGGCGGCGACCCCTTGCGCGACCCGCGCGCGCGCCTCGTGCAAGGGGACGGCAGGAGCCTGCTCTTCTTTGGCAGGGAGCAATACGATGTTGTCACTTCCGAGCCCTCCAACCCCTGGATGAGCGGCGTTGCAAATCTTTTCACGCGCGAGTGTTTCGAGGCGATGAAAACGCGGCTGAGGGAGGGAGGCGTCGCCTGCCAGTGGCTGCACGGATACCGCATGCGACCGCGGACATTCCGCGGCATCGTGCGTACCTTCACGGAGGTGTTTCCCCACGCGTCGTTATGGTGGCTCGACTGCGCGGAAGGGGACTTCCTGCTTATTGGCTCGGCAGAGGAGCACCACTTGTCGCTCAAGAACCTGGCCGAGGCGATGGGGAAGCACGATATCTCCAACTACTTTTGGGTGAAGCACCGCTACACTCCGTATACGCTGATGCGCTGCTTGGTCGCAGCGGACGAGGAGTTGGTCAAGTACGCGGCAAACGCGCCGCTCTTCACGGACAGCAACGGAGCATTGGGGCACTTGGCGGCACGGGAGATGTACGCTGATGAGACATCCATACTGCGCGCGGAGCTGATCGGTTTGGAGACGGACTACTCGTCCCTATTGAGTGAAGAAGACGTGTCTCGGCCGGAGGTACAGGAAAAGCTCGCCTGGTACCGGGCCAATCGCGACGGATTCGTTAAGTTCATGAACGAGAGACGAAGGACGGGAGGGATCAACGCTCGGGCTGTCGAAGCGAACAAGTCGAGGTGGCGAAAGGACGAGGACATCTCGGGGGACCTTGCCTATGCGCTATGGGCTGGCGCCGGCAACCAGTACGCGAACGGCAAGAAGATGATGGAGGCCACAAGGCGTCGCGAGTACCTGGTCAACGCAGCGGTGATGCTTCAGCTTGCTCTTTCCCTCTCGCCGGGTAACTCGCTTCTCTATCAGAACCTTGGGATCGTGTTGCGGGACATGGGTGAAATGGAGCAGTGCCTCGACATCGCCAAGGAGGGGATAGACCGCACGGGCCCCAGCCCTGACCTTTATGGACTAATGGCACGCGCCTTATTCATGCTGGGTCGCCAGGGGCACAAGCAAGCGGTACTTGCGGAGAAAGACGGTAGCGGGGAGGAAGCCAAGGCGCTGGAGCAGGAGGCAGTCGACCGTCTCCAGGACGCCGCCACGGCGCTGGAGAAGGCGGTGGAGATGGACGCCGCGAACCCCAACCATCTTACCAACCTCGGCCTCGTTTACATCAACATCGGCAAGCGCGACGAGGCGACGTGGCTTCTTGAGAAGGCGCTGGCGATATACCCCGGGCACAAAAAGGCCCGCGAAGCCCTGGAAAAACTGCGGCAGGAAGACAGGAAACAGTGAAAAGGGGAAGCAGGCGTTCCTGTCTTCTTCTTTACCAGTGTAGGGGCGGAGTTTACCCGCCATAGCTCGAAGAACGACGGCGGGTGTCCGCCCGATAGTTGAAGGCATTAACCACCAAGATACCCGCTTTTACCCCGCCTTTTTTCATTTGAAAAGTATTCCCGGTTCGAATATAATATAGACGACAATAGGAGCGGCAATGGACAGGAACTTCAGGGAATGGTTGGTGGGGATGTCGGCGACGATGAACAACGCGATGATAATCGGTTTCGCCTGGGTCGTCTACATGATGACGCCGAACCAGAACATCGAGCGCCTGCTGTTGCTGTTGATAGTCATCGCGGGGATCTTGCCGCCGATCTTCTATCTCTACTTCCGCTTCGTTTACAGCCGCAAGTCGTTCCGGGCGAAGCTGAGGAAGGCGAGAAAGAGGAGGCGCGGGCGCTGGGCGGCGCGGATAGCGACGGCTGCGAGTATCGCCGTGGTTGTGGGCGTTACGGCCTATACCTATCACCTCAGGGGAGTGACAGCCGCGGCGGCAATAGGGGTCGCGCTCGTGGCGAACCAGTGGTATGCGCGTTTGACGGGGAGTAACGGGCGGTAGCGGGGGCAGAGAAGCATGGGGCATGAAAGAAAGGAGAAAATACTCTAACCAGAAGAGGAGAGGTACGATGGGGGCCAAGCAGGGAAGGAAGACGACGGCAAGGAAGAGCATCACCAAGCGACAGGCGGTGATACTGAAGGAACTGCGGAAGCTGACGAGCCATCCAACCGCGGCCAGGTTCTACGAGAACGTGAAGAAGCGCTTCCCGCGCATGAACCTGGGACAGCTTACGCGCGATTTGGACGCGCTGGTAGACAAAGGGCTGGTACAGCAGGTCCGCGCCAAGCGCGGCGCGAAGAAGTATGACGGTAATGCCAGGAGCCACTACCACGTCGTCTGCATGCGTTGTAACCGTATGGACGACATCTCGATCAACCTCATCGGTGCCATCGACAGGGCGGTCGCCCTGGACAGCCGCTACGAGATAATCGACCACGCGGTCATCTTCTACGGCCTGTGCATGAAATGCCGCGAGGCGACGAGGAACGGCGGCAGATAGCAAGTAGTAGCTGGTAGGACCGCCGAAGCTGGACTTATTGGAAGACATGCGCACAGCGCACGGCCGTCTCAACAAGAGAAGGCATGAAACGGCCGGCACACAGCGGGCGGCGGCAATCTTCCTTGGTGTGATATAGGAGATTGCTGCGGATGAGAAAAACCGGGAGGAGAAATGCTCAAGACAGCGCTATTTGGTATCACTTGTGTTCTGGCGGCAGCGCTGCTCATCGCTGGGGAGAGTAAGGATTCGAAGGGCGAGACCGTCTATAAGGAGATATACGAGTGGCAGAGCGATGGCGACCACAGCAAATGCCGCAAGCTGAGCGAGGAGGAGAGAAAGGAGATCGATGAGAAGACCAAGAAGGCAAGCAAGAAACTCGAGAAGATAATCGAGCGATTCGAAAAGGCTGTCGAAGACAGGGACTACCGGGCCTTCAAGAAGTGCTTCTGCAAGCAGACCGGGAAGAAGGAACAGCGCGCCAGGGAGATCTTTGAGATTATTTCCGCAGGCAAGAACAGGGAAGTGAAGTGTGGTTCCGGATACGAGAGCACCAGGAACCTGTCAACGAGCAGTGAACCGGCAAAGGACGGCAAACCGGCTGTGCATAAGATCGACAAGGCGAACTACGAGACGAACAAGTACAAGGGGTATACTCTTCACGTGTGGTTCAAATACGATGGCAAGGAGTTCTTGGTGAAAAATATATTCCTGAGGGAGGAATGAAACTCAGCACAACAGTATCTTTCGCCCTGCTTGTCCTCGGCTGGCAGGCCACGGCGGCCGCCTACGAGGCCAGCTTCAGCATAGACACCGGGGCCGAGATGCGCGCCATCAGCCCCTGGATCTACGGCTGTAATGAGCATAACGGCCAACCCGGGAACAACCATCCATCCATTCGTATCGGCGGCAACCGCTTCACGGGATACAACTGGGAGACAAACGCCTCGAACGCGGGCCGCGACTGGAAGCACTCCAGCGACAACTGGATAATGCGGGACCTGCCCGAGGAATATCACGAGGTGCCCGGCGCGCGCATGACCTACCTGGTGCTCAAGCAGTGCCGGCCCAAGAGGAAACACAGTATAGTCACCCTGCCCATGGCGGGTTACGTTGCCGCCGACAAGGACGGTACGGTGAGCAAGAAGGAGACGGCGCCCAGCCCTCGCTGGGCGAAGGTGGTGAACCGCAAGCCGGGCGGCAGTTACCGCCTCAAGCCGGACCTGGCGGACGGGATAGTCTACGTGGACGAGTTCCTCAATTTCATGGTGAAAGGAGTCGGCAGCTCCCGCCGCGGCGGCGCACAGGGCTATAACCTCGACAACGAACCGGGGCTGTGGCCCAGCACTCATTCCCGCCTGCATGCCGATAGGCCTACCTGCCGCGAGCTGGTCGAGCGCTCGGTGGCGCTGGCCGCGGCAGTCAAGGCGATCGATCCGGGAGCCGAGGTGTATGGCGGGGTGTTCTGGGGACTGATCGGCTGCGCCTTCAATAGCGGTGCGCCCGACCTGAAGGACTTCCTCTCGGCCTATCCCAAGGGGACCTGGTTCATGGAGGCCTTCATTGACAAGATGCGCGAGGCGTCCGAGAAGCAGGGGGGGCGCCTGCTGGACGTGCTGGACTTTCATCATTACGACGCGGTAAAGGGAGTGGGAGGGCACGCGCATCTGCAGTCGCCCCGTTCGCTGTGGGACGAGGACTACGTGGAGCCGACATGGTATACCGAGACATTTGAGGGAGAGGCACTGGAGATGCTGCCGCGCATGCAGAGGATGATAGAGAGGCGCTGGCCGGGGACGAAGCTGGCCATCACCGAGTATGACTACAGGGGTAGTGAACAGGTGGTGGGGGGCCTGGTGCAGGCGGATGTGCTGGGCATCTTCGGCAGGTATCGCCTGCATGCGGCGCACCATTTCGGCAAGACCACGGGCTATGTCGGCGCAGCTTTCCAGCTCTACCGCAACTATGACGGTGCTAACTCGGCCTATGGCGATACCCACGTGCAGGCGAAGGGCGGCAAGGTGGAGAAGAACTCCATCTACGCGGCGCTGGACTCGCGCCAGCCGGGCAAGCTGCACGTGATCATCATCAACAAGAGCAAGCGGAAGCTGGAGGCGAAGCTTACTATCAGCGGGGCGAAGCAGTATAGCTCGGGCGTGGTTTGGGGGTT
>CBDVCL010000003.1:0-17196 GCA_965372475.1 uncultured bacterium
CGGCGGCCTGGAGGAGATCGCCTTCAAGAGTATGTATCTCCTGGGCAAGCATAAGCCCCTGCTCATAGCTCCCAAGGCGGTGATAAACGGTATCAAGAAACGCCTTATGCCCGCCCTGTGGAAAGACCATACGGGCAAGCTGACGCTGAATGACTACTTCGAGGTCAAGGCGGTCGAGCCCAAGAAGCCCTATCGACTTGGCGATATCACCTACACCTTCCTGCCGGTAAGACACGTCCTTGCTTTTCCCAGCTACGCGGTGCATTTCAAGACCCAGCGCCGTCGCGTCTTTTTCTCCGCCGACGCCCTGTTTGACGAAAAACTGATCAGGAAGATGGCGGCGATCTCGGACACGATCATCTATGATGCCCAGCTTTTCAAGGGCGGCGTCCATTGCTCCCTGGAGGAACTACAGACCCTGCCCCGAGAGATAAAGAAGAAGATTCTCTGCCACCATTACAGCAATAACTACAAGGATTTCAAGCCCGCGCCGATGAAGTGGCTTAGGCAGGGGCAGGTAATCTAGCGCCAGCTAGATTACAGAGCGCCGCTCTGTTCGTTTTCATGGTGGTCGGCGCGGTCTATTCTCGATTTTCTATTCCGCGCGCGAAAGAACCACGAGCGTGAGCTCGTGGGTGAAGCGCCATACAATACCGCCCGCCGCGCGGGCGCACATATCGGAACAAGAATACCGCGGGCGTGAGCCCGGGGATTCTTATTTTCGCTGCGGATCTTACGGTGCGGATTTCGGAATGCGGAATTACCTGGTAGCTGCACTCTGAAGTCCGTTTTGTTTTTCAATGTGATATAATCCGCTTCTAATCGGGAACAGCAATGGAGACCTTTGAGATATACGTAGGCATCGTTGACGGATGGGTCTGGGGATATTTCTTGATGTTCTTGCTTGTGGGGACGGGCGTCTTTCTCACCTTGCGCCTGCGCTTCGTGCAGTTCCGTCATTTCCGCCACGCTTGGGACTGCATCAGCGGGCGCTGGGACGATCCGAAGGACAAGGGTGAGGTGACGCATTTTCAAGCTCTCTCCACTGCGCTTTCGGCTACCATCGGTACGGGGAATATCGCCGGCGTGGCCACGGCCATCGCCGCGGGAGGCCCCGGCGCGGTGTTCTGGATGTGGGTCACGGCGGTGGTGGGCATGTGCACCAAGTTTACCTGCTGCCTGCTCGCCCAGCACTACCGCGAGATAGACAGCAGTGGCGTGGTCGCGGGAGGGCCGATGTATTACCTGGCAAAGGGGCTGAAACGTCCCTGGTTGGGGGCGGTCTTTGCCCTTTTCGCTGCCATTGCTTCCTTCGGCATCGGCAACATGGTGCAGGCGAACTCGGTGGTCAATCCCTTCATCCAGGGAGTGGATTCTCCGCGAGGGAAGACGGCTCTCGCCCTGGGCATCGGGGTTGTAATGGCCGTACTGGTAGCCCTGGTGATAATCGGCGGCATCAGGCGCATCGCCAGGGTGGCCGAGCGCATCGTTCCCTTGATGGCTGTAGTCTACGTGCTCACCGCGCTGGTGATAATCGTGCTTAATTACGAGAAGGTGCCCGCCGCGTTCGCGGCGATATTCGCCGGCGCGTTCGGATTGAAGCAGGTGGGGGGCGGTGTACTGGGATACGGCGTGGCGCAGGCGATGCGCTTCGGCATAGCGCGCGGGCTTTTCTCCAACGAGGCCGGTCTTGGTTCCGCCGCCATCGCCCACGCTCCCGCTCGCACGAGCGAGCCCGTGCGCGAGGGGCTCGTGGCGATGCTCGGGCCGTTCATAGATACCATCGTCATCTGTACGATGACCGCGTTGATCATCATCATGAGCGGTCTTTACCAGGGGACGGGACTGGACTCCGCTGCGCTCTCGGCGGCGGCGTTCGGCAAGGAGATGCCGCGGTTTGGCCCGCACGTAGTGAGCTTTGGCCTGGTGCTCTTCGCCTTCACCACGATGATCGGCTGGAGCTACTACGGGGACCGTTCCGTTTATTATCTCTTCGGCAGGCGGGGACGGGAAGCGGCGCGGGTGTATCGTTGGATTTACGTGGCGCTTATCCCCGTGGGGGCGGTTATACCGCTCAAGGTCATCTGGGGGCTGAGCGACATCGCCAACGGCCTGATGGCCTTCCCCAACCTGGTTGCCTTGCTTGGTCTCTCCGGTGTGGTGGCGAAGATGCTCAGGGATTATGAGCGGCGCTTGCCGAAGATGAGGCGCGTGGGGGAGATGCAGCTACCTTTTGTTAAGTAGTTGCTAGCCCTGAGCGAGCGAAGCGAGTCGAAGGGTTGCTGTTTATTGGCTAGTATTGGGTATTGAGTATTGAGTAGTGGGTAGCCTCTGCTTATCTCACCCAATGCCCAATACTCACTACTCAATACTAGGAGCGATCAGTTATGGCAAAGAAAGCGACGAGAAGTTGGCTATTGCCCGGCATACTGATAGGCATGCTACTGGGCGGAGTCTGCGGCTGGTTCTTCGGCGAGAAGATGCTATCCGTGCAGTGGATGGGTGACCTCTTTCTCAACGCGCTGAAGATGATCATCGTGCCGCTGATCATCTGCTCGATCATTTCTGGAGTGGCTTCGCTGGGCGACGTGCGCAAGCTGGGAAGCATCGGCGGCAAGACGGTGGTCTACTACCTGGCGACCACGGGCATCTCCGTTTTCATCGGCCTGGCGCTGGTCAATCTTATCAAGCCGGGAGTGTCGGTAGGAGTGTTGGAGGTACTGCCCGAAGCTCCCGACAGGGACTACTCCTTCGTCGATGTTCTGATGGGGATGATCCCGCCCAACATCTTCAAAGCGATGGCGGATGGCAAGGTCCTGCCCCTGATAGTCATCTCCCTGGTCTTCGGCGGCATCCTCACCACGATGGGAGCGCGGGGCAGCAAGCTACTCGACCTGATATCCGTCGCCAACGAGGCGGTAATGAAGCTTGTGCACCTGATAATGCTCTTCACCCCTTTCGGCATCTTCGCGCTCGTCGCCGCCCGCCTGGGAAAAGCCGGTGGTGGCGAGGCGTTCCTTGGTGAGCTTTCGCGCTTGGGCCTTTACAGCGTGACAGTGATCAGCGGCTTGATCATTCACGGCGCGATCATCCTGCCGTTGATCCTCTTGTTCGTGGCGCGCCTGCACCCCTGGCGTTTCTTCAAGGGCATGGGCGAGGCGCTGGCAACCGCTTTCGGTACGGCCTCGTCCTCGGCCACCCTGCCCCTGACCATGGACTGCGCCCAGCGCAAGAACGGTGTTCCCGCCAAGGCGACCAGCTTCGTTCTGCCGCTGGGGGCGACGGTAAACATGGATGGCACCGCGCTCTACGAGGCGGTAGCCGTTATCTTTATCGCCCAGGTCAATGGCATAGAGCTTTCCGCGGGGGCGATGGTGATAGTATTCCTCACCGCGACGCTGGCGGCGATCGGCGCGGCGGGGATACCCGAAGCGGGCCTGGTAACGATGGTGATGGTGCTGAATGCGGTGGATCTTCCCGTGGAAGGCATCGGCATGATCCTGGCCGTGGACTGGTTCCTTGACCGTTGCCGTACCACGGTCAACGCCTGGGGTGACGCGGTCGGTTCAGCGGTGATCGCGCGCCTTGAGGGCATGCAATTCAGAAAGACAAGCTAACCACAACGGCACGACGTTGGGTCTTCTAGGTGAGTTGAAGCGGCAAGAAGCGTTGTGCCGTCGTGGTGAAGAGCCCCAAAAGGAAAAGGAGTATGTGGATGTCAGCCAAGATCAGCGAGATCGCGAAGATGATCGACCATTCGCTGCTGCACCCGACGATGACCGACGAGGATTGTCGGCAGGGATGTGAAGTGGCGAAGAAATATAGCGTCGCCTCGGTCTGCGTCAAGCCCTACGCGGTGAAGATAGCCAACGCGGCGCTCAAGGGCAGTGACGTGCTGGTGGGGACGGTGATCGGCTTCCCGCATGGTAACAGCCTCGTAGAGATCAAGGTGGCGGAGACAGAGGCGGCGATAGCTGACGGCGCGGTGGAGATAGATATGGTGGTCAACATCGGCAAGGTGTTGGCCAGGGACTGGGACTACTTGGAGGGGGAAGTGAAAGCCGTTTGCGACGCCGCGCACGCCAAGGGAGCGATCGTCAAGGTGATCTTCGAGAACGATTACCTGAACGAGGACGAATACAAGATAGAGCTGTGCCGGCTGTGCGAGCGGGCGGGCGCGGACTACGTCAAGACCTCGAGTGGCTACGGTTTTGTCAAGGGCGGCGACGGCAAGTATTCCTACAAGGGAGCCACCGACTACGACCTAAAGTTGATGCGCGCCAACATCTCCGAGAAGGTCAAGCTGAAGGCAGCCGGCGGCGTGCGCACGCTGGATGACGCACTGCGGGTGAAGGAACTGGGTTGTGCGCGCTTCGGCGCCACGGCAACGAAGGAGATACTGGAGGAAGCGAAGAAGCGGGGGTTTGATGAGTAGTCCGAAACGGCGAATCGGAGAAACGGCGAATCGGCGGGGGAATTCGTTGCTATTGCCCTTCTTTATGGCCGCCGTTTGCCTGCAGGGATGCGGCAAGGGCGGGGAGCTGAAGAAGATGTTGCCCGACGAGGCGGTAGGATGGCAGGCGAGCGAGAAGGTCGGCTACTATGATGGCGAGAGGGGCATCTTTGACTATATGAACGGCGGCGCCGAGGTGTACCTCGCCTACGACTTCAGCGGCCTGGCGGCGCGAAAGTATCAGCGTGACGGTCTGCCGCAGGTTGAGATCGGCGTGTACGACATGGGCGCGTCGCGCGACGCCTATGGCATCTTTAGTTTCGAGCGCTCCGCGTCGGGCGTAGACGTGGGCCAGGGCTCGGAATACGACAGGGGGTTACTCCGCTTCTGGCAGGGCAAGTACTTTTACATGCTCTCTGCCGAGGAAGAAGCGCCCGGTTTGAAAGAGGCGATGATAGAATTGGGCAGCAGCTTCGTGGCGGGACGCAGTGATTGCGGCCGCGGGCCCGAGCTGGTGGAGATGCTGCCGCCGCAGGGGCTGGACGAATTGAGCGTCAGGTACTTCCGCGGCGCTTTCGGGCTGAAGCATCACTACTTCCTTGGCCATGAAGATGTGCTTCGCTTGGGCAAAGACAGCGAAGTTGTGCTGGCGAGCTACAAGCGCGGCAAGGGAAAGATGCGCCTGCTGTTGGTGCGATACCCGGATGAATCGACTGGAGCAGAAGTGGCAGATGGCTTCCCGGGGAACTTGGACGAGAAGCTTATCGAAGGAAAACTAGGCATGGCCTGCCGCTATAAGAAGGGCCTTCCCTTTGCGGCGGTGTTTGAAGTGGAGAAGCCGGAAACGGCCCATAAGCTGCTCGCTGATCTCCTCGGTCCGATAGGACCGGAGGCGGGGGAAATGCTTACGAAGGTCGCAACGGAGATAATAGAGCCGGAGCTGGCGGAAATGCTTACGAAATGTGCAACGGAGATGAAAGATGAGAAACGCTAAGATTACACGACGCAGGTTCATCAAGCACACCACGGGCGCGGCAGTAGCTGCGGGGCTGGGGATGGAGCTTCCGGCTGCGGAGAAGGACAAGTCGAAGGTTGTCCTGATTCGGGACGAGAAGGTGTTAGGCGTCGACGGCAGGGATGACGGCGCGGTTGTCGCGGAGATGTTGGAGCAGGCGTTACTGGAGCTGACGGGCGCGCCGGACGCCAAGGGCGCCTGGAGCAGCCTCGTTAAGCCTGGCGAGAAGGTGGGCATCAAGACCAACGTCTGGGGACACCTGCCCACGCCGCCATCGTTAGAAGATGCGATTGAAGCAGGCTTGAAGCTGGCGGGGGTCAAGGGCAGAGACATCAGCAAGGATGACCGCGGCGCGCGCAAGTCGCTGGGGGAGTGCGAGGCCCTGATCAACGCGCGTCCCCTGCGCACCCATCACTGGGCGGGCATCGGCGGTTGCCTCAAGAACTACATCATGTTTGTGCGCATGCCCTGGTTATACCATCCCGACAACTGTGTTGACCTGGGCAAGCTCTTCACCTTGCCGATAGTGGCGGGCAAGAGCCGCCTGCACGTGCTGGTGGTGCTGACGCCGCTCTTCTACGGCAAGGGTCCGCACCACTTCAAACGGGAATATGTCTGGCCTTACAAGGGATTGATCGTCTCGCGCGACCCGGTGGCCGCGGACGCGGTGGGGGTGCGCCTGCTGGAAGCGAAGCGGCGCGAGTTCTTCGGCGCAGAGAAGCCGCTCGCCCACCTGGCCCACCACGTAGAGGTAGCGGAAAAGAAGTGGGGCATAGGTTTCAGTGACCCGGAGAAGGTAGAACTGGTCAAACTGGGCTGGCGGGAAGGTGTGTTAATCTGATCTTTCGAACCGGAGAACCGGAGAACCGGCGAGTCGGCGATTGGCATCGTCGCGAGCTGATACGATAGTATATTACTTGAGGAGGTAGTTAGCGATGAGCGCGATAAACGAGTTCTTCACGGGTTTCGAATTCAGTATCGACGGTTGGCAGATCGGTACGATCTTTCTCTGCCTGCTGGCCACTTTTGTGCTGGCCCGCCTGGCGCGCTGGGTGCTGGAACGGCGAGCCGCGGCGATCACCAAGGAGAAAGAGGGGGAGTTGGGCCTGGGCGCCCAGGTCTTGCGGGCGACTGGGAGGCCGGTGGAGATCATCATATGGGCGACGGGCATCTACCTTTCCGTGGCGCCGCATTTGGGCGAAGCGGACAGCGGTTTCAGTACCTGGCTTACGCGAGCCTGCAAGGCGCTGGCCATCTTTGCCTTTGCCTGGATGCTTTACCGTCTCGTGAGCGTAATGGACTATTACCTCAAGCGCTGGGCGATGAAGACGGAGAGCCACCTCGATGACATGCTGGCGCCGATGGTGGGCAAAGCCCTGCGCGTGACCGTGGTGATCATTGCCGCGATGTTCATTGGCCAGAACGTGCTCGGGTTGAATATCTCCACCATCCTTGCTTCGCTCGGCATCGGCGGTCTCGCCGTTGCCTTCGCCGCCAAGGACTCCATCGCCAATATCTTCGGCAGCATGACCATCATCGCCGACCAGCCTTTTAAGGTGGGGGAGAGGGTAGTTGTCGATGGTTTTGACGGCCCGGTGGAAGAGGTGGGCCTGCGCTCAACCAAGCTGAGGACGTTGACCGGGCACCTGGTGACCATTCCCAACGAGAAGATAGTCAACAGCACGGTGGAAAACATCGGGCGCCGCCCCCATATCCGCCGCCTCTCCAACATCACCATCACCTACGACACGCCGGTGGTCAAGGTGGAAAAGGCGGTGAAAATAGTCCGCGATGTTCTCAATGACCACGAGGGGATGAAGAAGGATTTTCCGCCTCGCGTCTACTTCAACGATTTCAACGACTGGTCGCTGAATTTGATCATGATCGCCTGGTATCACCCGCCTAAATACTGGGACTACCTGGACTGGTGCCAGCGCACCAACCTGGAGATAATGCGCCGCTTCGAGAAGGCAGGCATCGAGTTCGCCTTCCCTACTACGACCACCTACCTGGCGGGGGACCCCAAGCGGCCACTTGACGCCGCAGGAGGAGGAAAGACAACCTCGCGGGGAACCCTTGTAGGCAAGGTCCGCAAGGCCTTGGGCCGCAACAGGAAGTAGGAGTGTTCATCAGTTGCGAACGCCGAGTTCAGAGGTCCAAACTACATCTGCCTAGCTTGACCTACCACCTCCCCTGGGATATTATGGTTTTGTAGATAGTGTCGGAAAAGCACCTCGCAAAGGCCGCGCCAGGGCTTCCACTCCGTGAAAGCCCCCGCGAAGCCGCGAAGAAACTCTACTTCGCGTGCTTCGCGAATTCTTCGCGCTCTTCGCGAACAAGCAAGAGGGAGTTTTCAGACAGTCTCTTGTAGGTATCAACTCACCTAAAGGAGTCCCTTGGTATCAACGGCGCTGAATCCAGTCTTGGCCGTAGCGGTGATGCTGATTGCCGCCTTCATCGGCGGCTACATCGCCAAGTGGCTGCGCATGCCGAGGATAGTGGGATATATCCTGGTCGGTGCTGGCATCCACCAGGCGAGCGGGGCCATCTACCCGGCAGAGCCCGTATGGATGAGTTCACTGGGGAGCCTGGTCAACGAGCTGGCGCTGGGATTGATCCTCTTTACCATCGGCCAGGTTTTCGAACTGCGCCGGTTGAAACACACGCGCGAGACCCTGTTTCGCCTCAGCGCCTGGGAGATGTCGCTCACGGGGATGCTCACCGCCGTGGGCTGCGGCCTCGCGGCCTGGGCGCTCCCCGGCATGACCTTGCCGCTTTCGCTTACCGTGGGGGTACTACTGGGCATAGCCGCTATCGCTACCGCGCCGGCGGCCACCCTATTAGTGCTGCGCGAATACGCTGCCAAGGGGCCGACGACCACCCACCTGTTGGGCCTGGTCGGCATCAACAACCTCGTAAGCATCATCGGCTTCTCAATCGCTTTCATCATCTGCGTATCGCTGGGCTGGATAGAGAGCCCGCTGATCAGCCCCGCCTCTCTTTGGCTGGACCTGCTCTGGGTCTCGCTGGGAAGCGTGGTCATCGGCGGCTTGCTGGGCATGCTGTTGAGCTGGCTTCACGCGCGCGTTCCCCTGCCGGAGATGGTGCTTTTCTTTTTCGCGGTGATCTTCCTGCTGATCACGGGAGACGACTGGATGCGCTACAAGACGGGTATGGCGTTCAACTCGATGGCCGCTTGCCTGGTGCTTGGCGCGGTCTTCGCTAACTTCGCGCTCAATCCCAGCCGCTTCGAGGGCCTACTGGACACCATCGGCATGCCCGTCTACGCGCTCTTTTTCGTTTTCGCGGGTTACAACCTGCACTTCGGGGAACTGGGGCAGCTGGGCGTGCTCGGCGTTACTTACGTGGTGATGCGCAGCGTTGGCAAGTACCTGGGTATGCAGCAGGGAATACACCGCATGGGCAGGGCGCATATGCTGGAGGAGAAGGCAGGGCTGGGCCTGCTGTGCCAGGCAGGGGTGGCCATCGGCCTGGGCAGCTACCTTGTGGCGCACTGGCAGCATCCCCTGGCGGAGCAGATCAACACCGTGATACTCGCCTCGGTTGTCCTCTACGAATTGACGGGACCCTTTCTCGTCCGCTACACCGTGATCCAGGCGGGAGAGGTGAAGCTGGTCACCTTGTTGCGGCCCGGCGCGATGCACGAGGATGAGCTGACGCTGGGCAAGCGGGCAGCACAGAGGATCAAGGCGCTCCTGGGCGGCGGCAGGGGACGCGCGAGAAAGAGCGACGCCCTTTGCGCCCGGCACGTGATGCGCGGCAACGTCAGGTTTCTCTCCACCAAGGCCGAGCTGGACGACATCATGCACTTCGTCGAGGAGAGCCACCTCAACCATTTCCCCGTGGTCGACAAGCGAGGGAACTACAAGGGGATGATCCACTTTCACAACTTGCGCGACATAGTCTACGACCCCACGCTCGCCCACCTCGTGGACGCGATGGACCTGCTCGATACGAGCACGCCCGCGGTAACGCAAGACGCCGCCGCGGACAAGCTGCTCAACCTCTTCCATCATCTGAATATCGGCGTGCTGCCCGTGGTCGCGAGCACGCGGTCGAAGCGGCTCATCGGCATCGTCGAACAACGCGACCTGTTGAGAGCGATGTATCAATCCCGGCAGGACGATAGTGGGTGAAGCGTTGCTCGTTGCTCGTGAATCGAAAAACAGGCAAGAGGAGAAAAGGATGAAGACGATATCGATCCTTGGTGTTTGCTTGTGCCTGGTCTCGGCGCTCTTCGGTGGTGAGCTCTCGGGGCCGGAGATCATCAAGCGCATGAACGACCTGATCAACCAGGATAGCGCCGAGGCAAAGATGAGGATGACGATCCAGACGAGCGGCGGCCAACTGCGCACTTTTCTCTACCAGACCTACGGCAAGGACCGCGGCGCCAAGAACCTGATGCGCTACCTCGCGCCGTCGCGCGTCAAGGGCGACGCCATCCTCATGCTCAATAACGCCGACGACATCTGGGCCTATTTCCGACGCACCAACCGCGTGCGCAAGCTGGCCACCCACGCCAAGAAGCGCAAGCTTGAGGGTAGTGATTTCTCCTACGAGGACATGGGCAGTGGTGACGCCTTCATCGAGGACTACGAAAGCGTTCTTCTGGGTGAAGAGAAGATGCAGGGGGAGAAATGCTACAAGCTGGAGCTTAAGAAGAAAGCAGAGAGCGACCTCTCCTATTCGCGCCTTGTCGTCTGGGTAGCAAAGGACAACTTCGTGGCACTTGTGATAGACTACTACCACGAGGACGATGCGAAGTACCACCTGAAGCGCCTCGTGTGCAGCGACATCAGGGAGATAGACGGCATCCCCACGGCGATGAAGGTGGTGATGCACAACAAGGAGGATAACACCCAGACGTCGATGGAGATCGTGGAGATGAAATACGGGGTGGAGTTGGCGGATGGGCTGTTCACGGAGAGGGGGTTGAAATCACGATGAAGATCAGGTCTGTCGCTTGTCGCTTGTCGCTCGTCGCTGGTATGATTGTCAGCACTGCCGCCACGGCTCAGGAACTTGAGATATCCGGGTACCTGGAGCCGCAGTTGGCGGGATTTGAGCTGGGCGACGAATTTGTGCACCTGGGCACGAACAAGCTGCGCATTGATCTCGCTGCGGCGCCCGCGCCGAACGTGGAATTCGCCGCCGACCTTGTCTACCTCGACTACTACGGCCGCGCCGCCTGGGACGCGCGGGATTTCATCCCCGAGAAGTTAAGCACAGGCTTGCCGCTGCTGGGCATGGAGTTCGAGGACGAGTTCTACCTGGATAACGCCTTCCTTAGGTTGACAACGAAACGCGTCGACTTTGTGCTGGGCAAACAACAGATATCGCCGGGAACGGGCTACGCCTGGAACCCGACCGATCTCTTCAACCGCAAGGACGTTTATGACCCCAGCTACGAACAGCGCGGGCACAGCGCGTTCAGGTTGGATATGCCGCTTGGCAGCCGCGGAAACCTGGTGACGCTCTACGCCCCGGCAGACAGCTGGGAATTGTCCGGCAAGATGGTCCGCCTCAAGGGAGGGGCGGGGCATTTCGACCTGTCACTGGTGGCGGCGGAGAAGGGCTGGCCCTACATGGACTACGAAGCGGCGATAGAGAAGGCGCGGTTAAGGAGAAGGGTGGATCTGGGCATAGAGACGCCCGAGGAGAAGCGTCGTCTTTACGGCATTGACCTGGCGGGAGAGCTTGTGTTGGGTTGCTGGGCGGAGTACGCCTGGAACGAGATGCGGGGGCAGGAGTTTTGGGAGTTGGCGGCGGGGGTTGACTACACGCTGGAGAACGGGCTCTACCTGATGGGCGAGTTCCTGCATAAGAGCGACGCGCCTAACGACCCAAAGGACTACGGCCTCAATCACTGGCTGCGCAACCTGGGCGGCGAGACGCTGGCGCTCGGCCGTAACCAGGCCTACATGCATCTCAACTATCCCTTGGGAGAGCTGACTACGCTGGGACTCTCGGGGATATACAGCGTGTCTGATGAGAGCGTGGCGCTCGTGCCCCAGCTAAACCACTCCCCCTACCAGGACGTGGAGCTGACTCTGTATGGCAATGCGGGGCTGGGGAAAGCGGGCACGGCATACAGCTCGAAGCTGGGTAGGGGAGGAGTCGTTCGTTTAAGGGCCTATTATTAGTAGGTAGGTGGTAGATGGTAGGTGGTTAGGTGGGGAAAGCGCTAGCGACGAGCAACGAGCAACCAGTAACAGACCTGTTATCGAGAAACCAATGAGAGAACGACTACTCACAGCCTGGGCTCGTATAATCAGCCGTTATCCCGGCCGGGTGATAATCGGCGCGGTCTGCCTGACCGTGCTGGCCGGTATGGCGGCAGGAAACCTGGAGATCAAGACTAACTTCTCGGACAGCCTGCCCGAGAACGACCCGATGGCGATGGAGTTCCAGCGTATCCTGGATGAATTCACTTCCTCCAGCAACACGATGATGGTGATAAAGGGCCCGGCGGAGAGCATCAAGGCCTTTGCCGAGGAACTTGCGCCGCGCATCGAGAAAATAGACGCGAGTATGTGGCACAGGTCCGAGAGCGCGGCGGTAGCCTGGGCGAGGAAGAAACTCAAGCTGGAGAAGAAGAAACCCGAAGCGAAGCCGCTGGTGCGCCGCGTGGACTACAAGATAGACATGGACTTCATCCGCCAGCACGCCTTGATGCTGGTCAAGGCCCGGGACCTTGAAAATATGGAAGGGATGTACAAGGACCTGGGCCTGGTGCCGTTTCTCACGGCGATAAATGATAATTTTGAAAAGACCTATGTGTTCGACGAGGATTCGCTCTCGAACAAGACCAAGGAAAACGAGGCGGTGGCCTTTCTGGACGGGCTGGCCACCTGGCTGGCCGCCCTGGATACTGCGGCGCGCGGTGAACTGGACGACGAAACGATACGCCGTGCGGTCGACCGCTTACTGCTGGGGGAGCCCTACCTGATGTCGTTCGACAAGCGGATGCTCTTGATGATCATCGAGCCGGCATTTTCGATGGAGGATGTGGACGCTTGCATTGCCAGTACCGAGGTGATACAGGCGATGATCGACGAGGCGGAGAAGCGTTATGCCGGCGTAGCGGCGGGATTGACAGGCATGATACCGCTGGGACGGGATGAGATGGTCTTCGTCACCGCGGACATGAAGTTCACCTCGACGCTTGGCTTGGCGTTGGTATTCGCGCTGTTCGTGCTTTCCTTCCGCATGTGGGCGGCTCCCTTGCTGGCGGCGTTGAACCTGGTGATGGGGATAGTCCTTACGAGTGGCCTGATCGCGCTGACGCTGGGCTACCTCGACCTGGGCACTTCGATGTTCGCGGTGATATTGCTCGGCCTGGGCATAGATTTCTCCGTACATATCATCTCCCTCTACAACGAGTTCCGCGGCAAAGGGGCGACGATAGAGAAGGCGGTAACGAAGAGTCTGCACTGCGCCGGGGCGGGGGTGATCACAGGGGGTTTGACCACGGCCTGCGCTTTCCTCACGCTGATGGTCGCGAGCACGCGCAACATGCGCGGCATGGGTTTGGTGATGGGCATGGGCGTGCTCTGCTGCATGCTGGTAAGCATCCTCGTGCTTCCTGCTTTTCTCGTCTGGCGCGAAAGGCTGATGGCGCGGCGCAACAAGGACTACAAGAAGCCGTCGATTGTCGAGTTCGCTTTCCTGGCGAAGGCGGGGGAAGGGATAAGCCGCCGCCCCGTGCTTTACCTGGTGATCGCGGCGGCGTTGACAGGGCTTTTGGGTTACCAGGCATCAAGGGCGAAGTTTGATTATAACTACCTTAACATGGAACCGAAGGGGCTGGAGTCGATCAGCTTGCAGCACGATATCATCGATGCCTTTGACTTGTCACCGGATTTCGCCATGGTCACCGCTACCGACATCGAGGAGGCGCGGCGCATAAGCGAGGCGGCGAAGGACCTGCCCACGGTGAGCATGGTGGACAGTATCACCTACTATGTCCCTTCAGTGGCGGAGCAGGCGAAACGCCGTCCGTTGGTAGAAAGGATAGGAAGTTACCTGCGCGCGGGTGGCAAGCCGCCTGCACTAAGGGAAGCCCATCTGGCGCCGCTTTTGGAACAGCTGCAGCGTTTCGAGGACAACATCTACGAGATGGGGCAGATGGCATACACGGGGGGACAGGACAAGGTGGACGCCAAGTGCCAGGAGATCATCGGTGACCCCGAGGACAACAAGTCGGTGGGGCAGGTAGCTGCCTTGATCGCGTTGATCGTCAAGGACAAGCCTGGGGCGGCGCAGGGCCTAAGCGCTTTCCAGGAGAGGTACGTACCCGTGATGCGCCGGGCGGCGCTAAAGATGGCTAACCCCGCAGAGATCAGGCTGGCCGACCTGCCGGGGAGGATCAAGCGGCAGTTCTTTAACGAGCGCGGCGACCAGATGCTGATCACCATCTACCCCAAGGAAAACGTCTGGAACGTAGAGTTCCTCAAGCGCTTCAGCGAGCAGTTGGAGCGCGTGGACGAGAAGATAACGGGTTTGCCGCCGATGTTCCTGACGCTGATGGAGTTGATGTTCGAGGACGGGCGCAAGGCAACGTCGCTGACGCTGGTGGTCGTGTTCCTTCTGCTCTGGTTCGACTTCCGCTCGGCACGCTTCGCTCTGATGGCGATGCTGCCGCTGGTGGTGGGCGCGATCTGGATGATAGGAATAATGAAGAGCGTGGGCATGATGATGACCTTCGTTAATATCATGGGCATTCCGATGATAGTCGGTATCGGCATTGACGACGGCGTGCACCTCCTGCATCGCTACCGCGTGGAGGGGAAGGGGAAGATCAAGATGGTGGTCGGTTCGACGGGACGCGCGATCATGCTCACCACCGTTACGACCATGGCCTGTTTCGGCGTGCTCCTGCTCGCCAAGTACCGCGGCCTGGGCAGCCTGGGTGGCCTATTGGCGCTGGGCGTGGGCGCATGCTTCCTGACGACGATGCTGATTCTGCCGGCGCTGCTGGGGTTGTGGGAGAGAAGGAAATAGGGGACGAGCGAGGCAATGCTGAAAGAAGTCCTGGAACATAGCCTGATGATATCGGGATTCGTCTTCCTGATGATGCTCGTGGTGGAATACACGAACGTGGCCACGCGCGGCGCCTGGAAGATGAAGCTGGCCGCTAACAGGTGGGGTGGCTACGTGCTGGCCGTTCTGCTGGGCGTCACGCCGGGATGCCTGGGCGCCTTTGCCGTGGTCACGCTCTATGGGCATGGCGTTCTGTCGGTGGGCGCCGTGGTTGCGGCGATGATCGCTACCTGCGGCGATGAGGCCTTCGTGATGCTGGCTATGTTCCCGCGCAAGGCCTTGCTGATCATGGCCGGGCTCTGTGCTCTCGGTGTGCTGGCGGGAGCGCTAACCGATCTGGCGCGCAAGGGAAGGCCTTTCGGACGTCTCGAAGACTGCCAGGGGCTGGAACTGCATGAAGAGGCCTGCGATTGCTTTGCTTTTCACCGTGTCGCGGGCTACTGGCGCCAGCTTTCCCTGCCGCGCGGCGTGCTCACCGTGGCCCTGCTGTTGTTCGTGTTCGGCCTGGCGAGCGGTGAGATAGGGCACGGGGACTGGGACTGGGTGAGGGTGACCCTGCTCATCGGTGCGAGCGTAGGGATCTTCATCGTCGTTACTGTGCCCGAGCATTTCCTCGAGGAACACCTCTGGCGCCACGTTGCCCGGGAGCACCTGCCGCGGGTGTTTCTCTGGACTTTTGGCGCCTTGCTTGTTTTGCACCTGGGCATGCATCACCTCGACCTGGCGGCGAGGATCGGCGAGGGCAGATTGGTCGTGCTCATCTTCGCCTGCCTTGTCGGCCTGGTACCGACATCGGGCCCGCATCTTGTTTTCGTCAGCTTCTTTGCCCAAGGGGCAATTCCCTTGAGTGTTTTGCTCGCCAACTGCGCCGTGCAGGATGGCCATGGCATGCTTCCCCTGCTGGCACACTCCCGCCGCGATTTCATCGGCGTGAAGCTTATTAATCTTGCTGTGGGGTTGGTCGTTGGGGTGGTGGGGTACTTGATGGGCTGGTAAGATGATTTCGGACTTCGAATTGCGGAATTCGGATTTGCCTATGACGTAAGTCCGCAATGCGCATTCCCCAATCCGCAATTCAATCAGGGTTCCACGCGTCCTTGAGCACCTCCTGCATCGTCTTCGCGCGCAGGCGCGCCTTTTCCGCGAGCTTGAATCCAGCCGGCGGTTTGATACCCAGCAAAACGTAAGCGATGTTGTCGGCGGTACACCAGACAGTGGTGAGCGTGCCGAGGATAGTGTCTCCCTTCATGGAGCGCGCGTTATACTGGAAGCCGCGCGCCGCGGTCAGGTCATCGTAGACACTGGGCCAAACGCGGAAGCCTTTCTTCTTGAATATATTCAGCGAGGGATAATCATCGCGGTATGTGTAGTGCCAGTCACAAATGATGATGTCCTTGGGGATCATATCGATGGCGTCATCGAGGCCGTTGGTGCTGGCTTCGTAGAAGCTGTAGCCGGTGCGGGCGGCGTTAAGCAGTCGGTCGCCCCACATCAGCATGCGGTTGCGGCGTTTGCCCGTGATGTGGCCGTGCAGATCGTTGATCGACTTGGCAAAAAGCTCGGCGGGGTCCTTGCCTTTACAGCGCGGGCATTTGTCGCTGGCGATAACAAATACCTCGTCCAGGCCGACATGGAAGTAGCTGCTTTGGAAAGCGTCGATCATCTCATCGATCAGGCCGAAGACGACGCCGTTGACCTGCGGGTGCAGAGGGCACCAGGAGTGACAGTAGAACTCGGATGAGTTCGTGTCAACCATCGGCGGCTCGGTGAATTCGGGGTAGGCTTTCAAGAGGGCGTGCACCGTCTTGCCCTTCCAGGACTGGTGGCCCAGGCAATTCACCTGGGGGATAAGGATGATGCCATGCTTGCGGCAGAGGTCGGCAATCTCGCGCACCTGCGCCTTGCTCCAGGCGTCCTTGCCCATTATCTCGGCTATCTTCGGCGAGGATTTGAATTGGAAGTAATAGTCAAGCTCGTAGACGATGACGTTGCACTTGAGGGGGACAAGCACCTCGGTGATCAGCCGCTTCACCAGCGGTTGGCTCGCGGCGCCGGCGGTAAGGAAGTGCGCTCCGCGCCACACTTCCTCGGGCCAGTCGGCGATGCGGCAATAGGTATACTTGCCCGATGCGTCACGCAATTGTTTCAACGTCTCCTGCGCGCGCAGGTAGCCCCAGGTATGGGCGACGACGATTATCGTCCTCGCCGCGCTCACCTCGAGCAGGTATCCCTCGGTGCCAAGGCCTTTTTCGGGAAGCTTCTTCTTGAACTGGTCGTAGAGTTCTTGCGCCGGGCTTCCCGCCAGTTTGTCGGGGGTTATCACCGTGATCGGTCCCGCTGCGCCCTCTCCCTTGAGCCACTTCACGTGCTGTGGCTTGGGGAAGACCTTAGGCTTGGCGAGAAGAGGGGGGAGAACGAAGCCGAGGATCAAGAACAAGAGGAGAAGAGGGCTGCAAAGCGTCTTCTTCATATAAGGAATGATAGAGGCATATCTCGAGATTGTCAATGCTTACGGAGCGTGTCGTTTCGTATGTTACGAGGGTATTCTCGTGCCAGTGGGCGTTCCTCGCAACACAGTGGCCAGTTCTCTCAAGAAGGACGTTGCCACTGTGTTACGAGGGTATTCTCGTGCCAGTGGGCGTTCCTCGCAACACAGTGGCCAGTT
>CBDVCL010000004.1:0-16520 GCA_965372475.1 uncultured bacterium
CGGGACGCGAGACCCGAGACCCCATCGCCCCCGAAGTAGATTCTTCAAAGCTAAGCGAGATGCGGGGGCGGCGGGTAACAATAATGGGACAATTGATATCAACAAAATTGGTGCGTAGCCGCAAGAGCGGCAAGCCCCGAACCGGAGACTCCGTCGCGGTTCGGGGCAAGCTGATGAAGTTCATGTCTTTTTCCGACAGGACGGGTACCTTTGAAGCGACGCTCTTCCCCGAAAGCTACCAACGGCTGGCGGCGAAGACGGTCGAAGGCGGCGCCTATCTCGTTACGGGACGGGTGGAATGTGAATTTGGCGCGGAGAGCGTGGTTGTTGATGACATTGAGCCCTTGTCTTTGCGTCAGTAAGGTTGTAAGGTTGTACGGTTGTATGGTAAACACGCATTCACCATACAACTATATAACCATAAGACCATATAGCCAGAAGAAGAAGAATGACATACAACAACGAGATCAACTTCCACCAAGCAACGAAGAAATCAAGAAAGCGTAACTTCGTCGTGATGGCGCTCTACACCATCATCCACCGCGCGGCATGGCAGTTCAAGAACGAGAGCATCGTCATCCCCAGCTTCATCAACACCCTCACGGGGTCCAACCTGGTGCTCGGTATCTTCCCCCTGCTCTCTCGTTTCTGCCGCTACCCGCCGATGATCCTCGCGGGACGCTGGCTGGAGCCGAAACCGCGCAAGAAGCCCTTCTTCCTGCTCGTGGTCTTTGCGATGATGCTGCCCTGGGCGGCGATGGCCGTGTTGCTGGGGAAGTGGGCGCAGTTAAGCCCGTCATTGATCCTGCCCGTTTTCATCGCCTGTTATGTATTCTTCTGGGTGGCGCAGGGATCGACGCAGATGGCCTCGAACACCTTGCGCGGCAAGTTGTTCCCGCCCGAGATGATGGGTCGGCTTGTGGGCACAGCGGGGCTGGTGGGGGGACTGCTGGCGGTGCCGATCGGCCTTTTCATCAAGGGCGTGCTGGGTGGGGAGGGGGTGGGACCGGGGACCTACGCCATCTTCTTCGCCGCCGCTGCCGTCTTCTTCGGCCTCAATTTCATCAACGTCACGCGCCTCAAGGAACCGGCGCATCCCTCCCCCGTGACGAAGATGCCATTGGGCCGTTTCCTTGCCCAGGTAGGGCCGACGCTGAGAAGCTCGGCTGATTTCCGCAAGCTGGTCGGCATCTCGGTGCTCACCTCGCTCTTCGCTTCAATGCTGCCCTTCTACACCAAGTTCGCGCTGGGAGAGATAGGCGTCGGCTACGGCATGCTGGGCGTGTATTTTATCGCCCAGAACGTGACCTCGCCGCTCACCTGCTTCCCCCTCGGCTGGCTCGCTGACCGGCACGGCAACCGCATGGTGATGCGGCTGATATCGTTCTGCTTTCCCTTGACGCCGCTTCTCGCCGTGTTGATATCGCTCTATGGCGGCAGCTCCAGCGCCTGGCTCTATGTGCTCGTCTACATCCTGCTCGCGGCGAACCTGAATATGTTTCTCTTCTCCACCAACTACCTGCTGGAGACGACGCCGATGAAGAAGCACCCCAGCTATATCGCCGTGATGAACATGGTCGTCTTTTGCTTTTGCCTCGTGCCGTTGCTGGTGGGGGGCCTGCTGGACGCGTTCTCTTTCCGGGCGGTATTCATCGCCGTGGCTTGCGTCTTCGCGCTGGGGCCGGTGCTGTGTTTCTCGATGGGTGAGCCGCGTAGAGGTCGCAAGGTAGCAAGGTAGCAAGGTCACAAGGAAAGGGCGTGCTTGTCAGGACCCTTGAAACCTTGAAACCTTGTCACCCCCTCACTTCTTCTCCAACAAGAACGGCTCAAAGATCACCATGCCGCAGCCCGGCTTGTCTTCCCCATCGGAGATGCCCTCCCTTATCACCTCGACCTCAGTAGTGTCCCAGTAGTTGCCGCTGGCGTCGACTTGCTTTGGCGAGAGGTTGACCAGGTTCTGCTCGTTGTCCTTGAAGGAGCAGTCCTTTATGAGCAGGCGGTCAAAATTCCGCAGGAGGATGGCGATGCCGTTGTTCTCGAAGAAGCAGTGCTGGATACGCGGCGCGGCGGTGTCCTTGTGACAGGCGAGGCCGATCTCGTTGCCGCGCAGAAGGCAGGTGCGCAGGAGTGGTGAGGATTCCTGCCCCAGCTCGATGCCGCGGCTGTTCTCGATGATGCAGTTGGTGATGCGCGGCGAGGAACGGTCGCACCCTATCCAGCCGCCGATGATGCGGCAGAGGCTGAGCACGGAGCCGGGCCGGCAGGAGGAGAAGCGCACGGCGCCCCAGTCCTTTTCGGTGGAGGGCTCAAAGCGGATCCCTTTACCCGCTACCCCTTCGGCCACGAGCTTGCCCTTCACGACCAGGTCCACCTCGGCCGGGGAGTAGCCGTGCTTGCCGGACGTCATGCCGCCGGCAAAGCGCAGCACGACGCCGGGCTCGATGGTGAGGGTGGCGCTATCCTGGACCATCAGGTCATCGACGATGAGATAGGGACTGCCCACCGCGCGCAGGAGGGTGTCTTGCTCGAGAGAGCCGCCCAGCTTGATCACGTAGTCGGGTGTCGAGATTATTATCTCCACGCGGCGGTTGGCGGCGCGCCCCTGCCGCGTGGAATTGTCGGCGATGGGTTGGGTGTCGCCAAAACCCTTGGGCGTGATTCTGTTCTTCTTGACACCTCTCTTGATCAGGTAGTCGGCTACGCTCTGGGCCCTGATTTGCGAAAGCTCGCGGTTAGATTTGAAGGCGGAATAGGGCGTCAGGGGGACATTATCGGTGTGCCCTTCTATCTTTACGGACGCGGCAGGATAGTATGTTACGATAATGTCTGCGATGTCGGCCAGCTTCGGCAACCCCCTGGTGGTAGGTTCTACGGAACCGAGGGCGAATATCAGTTCCGCGGGCAGCTTGAACCTGATCTCCTCCTGCTCTTTGATGATCAGCTCCTTGCGCGCTGATTCCACCTCGCGGCCAAGCGCGTCCTCACCACGCAGGCGGTAGCTGTAGAAACCGCTGGGGACGAGCTTGCCGTGCTCGGATTTGCCGTACCAGAGAAGCGCGGGTGGGGGCGTCTCGCTGCCCGAGAACGTGCGCACGGGCTGGCCGTTTTCATCCGCTATCTCCAGTTCCCAGGTGCTGAGCGCGACTCCCTTGGATAGGGAGAGGTGGAAATAGGATACGCCGGTAGGGATGAGCAGTACCTTTTCGGTGTTGGCATCGATAGTGAGAAGGGGCGGCGGAGTAGGCGCGGCAGTGGGCGTGGGCGAGGGAAGGGGAGCGGGTTCCGGCCGTTTCAGCGGCAGGTCGTAACCGAAACTGACGCGGTGTGTCAGCCCCAGGTGGCCGAAGGGAAGCAGGGCGTAGTCGGCGCGGATATCGCCCAGGTGCACTCCTGCTCCCAGGGAGAGCTTGTCCTTGGCGCGGTTGAGACGGTAGCCGCCGCGCAGGAAGTACCTGCCCTGGTAACTATACTCGGCGCCGTTATTGAGGTAGAGCCAGTCGTCCTGCTTGAGCAAGCGATTCAGTTCGCTGGTCAGCGTCAGTCCATGCCAGCCAACCAGGGGCAAGCTGTAAGCCGCGCCAAGCCGGAAAGTGAGGGGCAGGGGGTCGCTCACCTCGATATAGGTGATGCCGGGGCCGATGTTGGTGAGGGAGCTGCCGACCGAGAAACCGGGCATGATCTCGCGCGCGAGGACGCCGGCGTCAAAGGCTACGCCGCTGGCGAAAGAGTCGGCGAGTCCGCTGTAGTAGAGCTTGAGACCACCACCCAAGGCCAGGTCCTCGGCAAGAGGGTATCCCCAGGCGCCGTCGAGGACGGCGTCGTAGTTCTCCATTTCCCCGATCTTCAGGCCGAAGTCGTCGTAAAGGTTTAGCTTGCCGACGCTGGCGTAGAGGAAGTCTACGCCAAGCGTGCCCAGATGCCCGAAGGGCCAGACGGCGTTAAGATATTCCTGGCGGGTGTCGATGAAACCGTGGCAGTGGGTAAAGGTGAAGGACCGCCTGGACAAGAAGGCCAGGCCGGCCGGGTTCCAATACACCGCGTCGCCATCATCCGCCAGGGCCACGAAAGCTCCGCCCATGCCGACGACACGGGCGCTGTGCTCGTAGCGCAGGAAGCTGGCTCCCACCGTGCCCACGGCTTCAAGCGGCAGGCAAAGTCCCAGCCAGAGGATCGCTGTGAGAAGCGTCTTTTTCAAGATATTGCCTTGTTTACCTTGTCAAAAGGTATTCTAATCCAACATCTACATATCGGCAGGAATCTTGAATTCGCCACAAGAAAAGAGCCCTGCCGATTTCTATCAGCAGGGCTCTTTTCATGGTTTGCCCCTCCTTTTCCTGTCCGTTCGAGTTCTGTTCTGCTCTTGCTTCCTTGCCTCCCTGCTTCCTACCTCCTTGCTTCGGTCTCACTCACTTCACTACCACTATCTTGTCCCTGAACGTATATTCGCTGGTCTCCACCACTATAAAGTAGACGTCGCTGGCCACTATTGCGCTGGCGGCATTACGGCCGCACCATTCAACCGTATACTTGCCCGATTCTGCCTGCTCGTCGACCAGAGTGCGCACTAGCTCGCCCATCTTGTTGTATAGCTTGACCTGCACGCGGCCGCTCTTCGCCGTCTGGTAGCGGATGAGGCAGCAATCACCGCGGCGGGTGGGATTGATCTTATTATGGATCAGGTTCACCTGCTTGTCGCTTATCACCTCGCGGTCGAAGTCGCCGTCGGAGTGTCCCGTGTTGCCGCAGGGGTCGGTGACGTAGGCGAAGATGTCCTTGACATCGCCGAAGCCCTGGTTGCGGTGGTAGAAGCCCTCGCAGGTGGTATCGTCGACCTTATACATAGAGGACACCGTGGTGGGAGCGTGAGAGGCGCTGTGCGGCACCACCACGAGGAAGGCCGAGCTGCAGTCGACGGGCTCGTCGGCGTAGATGTTGATGGTAATGTAGTCGCTGTTTTCGGGGTCGACCACGGCCTTGACCGTAAGCCGGGGCGCCCGGCTGTCGCAGGTGACGGTGGGACTGAAGGTGACACTCGGTGTGGCGGTGGCGGTGAAGGTAAAGGTGGCGCTGGGAGTGGGCGTCAGCGTGATCGTATGGCTGGGCGTCGGTGAAGCGGTAGGTGTAGCGGTGGCTGTGATCGTAAAGGTGGGAGTGAATGTGACCGTTGTGCTCGGCGTGGCCGTGCGCGTGACGGTAGGCGTGGCCGTATGCGTTGGGCTGGCCGTGGGCGTAGTTGTCGGCGTGGCCGTGCGCGTGACGGTGGCTGTGGCTGTATGCGTTGGGCTGGCCGTGGGCGTGGCGGTGGCCGTGGCGGTGGGCGTAGCGGTTGGCGTGGTGGTCGTGGTGGCGGTCGGCGTTGCCGACTCGGTCTGCGTGAGCGTCAGCGTGGGTGAGGGCGTGGGGGTGTGCGTGGGGGTCGATGAAGGGGTGGCGGTCTTGGTGGATGTGACCGTGGATGTCGGTGTGGGTGTATAGGGACGGCAGGTGATGTCCGTGTGCTCCTGGGTGTTGCATAACGGCGCCAGGTCACAGCCCCATATCACTATCTTGTAGACCGCGCCCGGTATCAGGCCGGTGAAGGTGTGGTTCTGCGGCCCGGCGTAGAGGCAGTAGACGTTGCAGGTGTATTCGTGTGTCTGGCTATCGAAGACGCCGCCGGTCCAGACCAGCGACACGAGGATGTCGGACAAGCGCTCGCTGTTGAACCAGGTGACGAGCAGGCTGTGGGGGTCGAAAAACGCGCCGCTAGCCGGTGTTATCAGCTCGAAGGTAGGCGGTGTGAGGTCTATCCTGATGTTGGTGACGATCACGCAGACACAGCAATTGCCGGCGAGGTCACAGCCGTAGATCACCAGCCGGTAACGCGCGCCGTCCACCAGGCCGGTGAAGTCGTGGGTGTAGCTGCCGGGGGTGAGCTCCACGCATGCCGCGTTGCACTCGTATTCATAGGGTCCACCCGGGTCAAAGACGCCGCCGATCCATTGCAGCTTGATCGTATAGTGCAGGAGCACCTCGGTGATCGTCCAGCCGACGGTGACGGTGGTGGAGACGATCACGCTGTTAGGGCCGGGGCTGACGTCGCTGAATTCGGGCCCCGTGAAATCGCAGTGGAGTCCGCTGACTGTCACGGGGATGGAACAGTTGAGACCGAGGTCGCACCCCTCTACTATCAGGCGGTACTCGCAGCCGTCTCCCAGGTTGGTGAAGTTGTAGCTGTGCTGGCCGGCGGGCAGCGGCCCGCTGTTGTAGACGTGGGGACAGGCGGGGTCGCAGGCGGGGCTCACGCACTCCAGGGCGAGGGTGCAGGAGGTAACCGGTTCGCTGACGCTGTAGGTGACATTGAGGGTGCTGCTGTTGAAGTAGGAGTCGGGAGCGGGGAAGGTGATGTCGAACACGGGCGCAGAGCCGTTGTTGCAGAGGATGTTATCGACGGTGACCGGGGCGCAGTTGGTGCCGAAGTCACAGCCGTCGAAGATGACCTTGTAGATGCCGTCGTCTATCAGCCCGGGGAAATCAATGCTGTGCGGCCCCTCTGCCAGGCAGCTCGCATTGCAATCGAAGACGTACTGGGTGCCCGGCACGCAGGTGCCGCCCGTGCATTCCACGGTGACGGTAAGCGACTGCATGTTCTCGGCGTTCTCCCAGCTCACCGTGCCGGTGGTGGAGGTGAATTCACAGCCGCCGCAGGGGTTGATGTTGAGGTACAAGGGCGGCAGGGCGTCAATGCAGAGCACGTTGGTGATGGTCACGGGGGCGGCGCAGTGCGGGTAGAGGTCGCAGCCGGTGATTATTATCATGTACGTCGCGCCGGAAATGGCGCCGCTGATGTCCACCGTCTGCGTGCCGGCGAAAAGTTCGCTGCCTTCGCAGACGTAGGTGTGCGTGCCGACCGGGTCGGCCGTGCCGCCGGTCCAGACCAGCTCAACGGTGCAGGAGGTAAGGTCCTCGGAGGAAGTGAATGTCACGGGACAGGTAGAGGAGTCGAAAGAGCCGCCGTCGCCGGGGGTGATGCCGCTAAAGATGGGAGCGGTAAGGTCCAGCCTCAGGCCGTAGACGTAGGTGATGCTGTAATTGAAAGCTATGTCCCATTGCTGGATGGTGATGTTGTATATCGCGCCGTCAACCAGGCAGCAGATGTCTACGCTCTGGGGGCCGGCGAGGAGTTCCGCCGGCGTGCAGTTGTAGACATGGGGACAACCGGGGTCTAGCGTGCCGCCGATGCATTCCAGGGTGATGATGCAGTCGGAGAGGTCCTCGCTGTTGGTCCATTGCACGGTGCAGGTGGTGCCGTCGCCGATGATACCGTTGTCGCCCCAGTTGAGGCCGCTCGCGCCGGGCAGGATGTAGTCGCAGGTGATATTTGAGACGGTGACTGGGGTGGAGCAATTGGGATAAAGGTCACAACCGATGATGATCAGCTCATAGACAGTGCCGCTGACGCAGTCGGGGATGTCTATGCACACGATCCCCGCCAGGAGTTCAGGGCCGCTGAGGTCATAGACATGGGGCGAGCCGGGGTCGGCCGCGCCGCCCGTGGCGACGAAGCGCACCTGTCCGCTCGACATGTCCTCGCTGTTCACCCAGCATACATGGGCCGTGGATGAGTTGATGAAGCTGTCGGGCGGGGGCTCGATACTGGTGAAATCCGGCGGTGTCGGGTCCACGGGGGTCAAGCTGGCGGTAGGGGTGGCGGTAACGGTGGAGCTGACGGTGTGGGTGCACGTGCCGGTGGCGCTCGGCAGTGGCGTGTGTGTGGGCGTGGGCGAGGCCGTATGGGTGGGGGTGGGTGTGAAGGTGAGCGTGATCGGATCACCCTTGCATACCAGGTCCACATCATCAAAATCGATATCCGCCGGCAAGGCCGAGTCGGTGTTCGTGGCCAGCGCTATGCCGCCTGAGGAGAATTGGGTCAGGTTACTGCCCCCGAATTGGAGGAAGCCGTTCAGGAAGACGCTGTAAACCGCGTCCTTGACCCGTAGTTCGATGTGATACCACTTTCCCAGGTCGCTCTCGAGCGTGTTGTAACCACCTATCTGCACGCGCGAGCCGCCGACCACCTCGTAGAGATAGAACCAGCCGTCCTCATGGGTGTAGTTGAGCTCGTAGTAGTTGTTCTCGTCCTGCATGCGGAAGAAAATGGCGCGGTCAAGGCCCGCGTTGAGCTGAACGTCATAGCTCAGTTCGAAATCATCGATGGCGCCGCCCATATCGTACGCCGTCCAGATCTTGGCATCGCTGGTGATGACGCTGTAACTGCCGCCCGTAACTGCCCACTGGCCGCTGGGGTTATCCCAGTTGATAGGGGAACCGTCCTGGGCGTCCCCATCGTCGAAATCGTCGTGGATATCGTTGAAAGAGCAGATCGCTGTGGGCACAGGGGTCATTGAGATAGTGTCGGTGGCGGAGACGGTCGGCGTTGGCGTGGAGCTGACATCGGCGGTGGGGGTGACGGTAGGGGTGGAGGTACAGGTGAATGTTGCCGTGCCGGCGGGCGGGAAAGAGAAATCCAGGGCGAGGAAGACGTCGGCGAAACCGTTATTGTCGCCGCCGAAGTTCTCGGCCTGGGAGGAAAAAGCCACGAAGTTGCCGGCGGCGCTGACGCTCGGCCATTCGCTGGCGTCGTTGCCTTCGTTGCCAAGGGAATCCGTGCTGGTGATGATGATCACGCCGTTGGAGAGGTGATAAAGGAAGGTGTCTTGCTCGCCGTTGGTGTCATCGGCGACGAGGTTACTGGCCACTGAATGGAAGGTGACATAATTCCCGTCGGCGCTTATAGAGGGCGCGTAGCTGTGGCCGTTGGCTTGATTACCGTACCTGTCCACGCTCAGCCGCCTGATCGTGTCCAGGTCGCGGTCATAGACGAAGACGTCGCTGGCGCCGTTGGTATCGCCGGGGAGAAGGGTGATCGAGGATGATTCGAAAACGACAAGGCGGCCGTCAGCGCTTATGCCGGGGTTCTTACAGTTAAGGTTGGCCTGCGCGCCCAGGTCGGAGAGGCTTACCCTCTCAAGGGTAGTCAAGCCGCGGTCATAGACGAATACGTCCTCCCTGTTGTTCGTGTCGCCGACGATGAGATCGCTCGCGGCGGACGAGAATACGACATATTGACCGTCCGCGCTGATGCGCGGCGCGGCGCTGCTGCCGTTCCCTTCCGCGGCGGAAGTATTGGCACTGACCCATTCTACGGTATCATTCTGGCGGTCATAAACAAATATATCGATGATAGAGGAGAGGTCAGCGCTTGGGTCCAGGTTGGTGGCAGCGGAGGCAAAGGCGACAAAGCGGCCGTCGCTGTCGCCGCTGATGCTTGAGTCGGTGCTGTCAAAGTTCCCCGGTATCGCCGTGTTGCTCCTGCTCACCAGTTCGACCGCGTCGCTGGTACGGTCATAGACGAAGATGTCCGTGCGTGAGTTTGAGTCGTCGGCGACGAGATTCGAGGCGGACGAATCAAAGCAGATGTATCGGCCGTCGGCGCTCATTTCCGGGCGCTGGGATTCAGCGTTGCCCTGCGCGCCGGATTCGCTGATGCTGACCAACCTGGTGCCGCCGGTACGCCGGTCATACACGAAAACATCCCGCTTGGCGTTGGCATCGTTGAGGATAAGATTGGTAGCGTCCGAGGAATAACTGATAAAGCGAGCGTCCAGGCTGATGTAGGCCTCCTGGCTGTTGCTGTCGGCGGCGTCCCTTTGCAGCCCAAGACTGACCCGTTCAGTGGTGCTGCCCGGCAAGTCGCGGATGAAGATGTCCCAGGTAGCGTTGTTGTCGCCGCTGACGAGATCGGTCGCGAGGGAGACGAACGTCACCAGGGCGCCGTCGGCGCTGACAAATGAGCCATAGCTTGAGGAATCGACCTCGTTCTCATCGCTGTCTAAACTGACGCGCTGAATGGTACTGGTTTGCCGGTCATAGATGAAGATATCAGGCACTTCGTTATCGTCGCCGCTTACCAGGTTAGGGGCGTCGGATTCGAACGTGACATACCGCCCGTCGGGGCTGATGTATGGACGATTGCTGTTCATTGTGCCCTGCGTGCCGCCGTCGCTGACACTCACCCTCTCTACGGCGTCCGTGAGCCGGTTGTAAACGAAGATGTCGGAGACGCCGTTAGTATCAGCCGCGACCATATTGGCGGCGTTGGATTCGAAAGCTACCAGCGTGCCGTCGGCGCTGATCGACGGCGCGGAGGAAGCGCCGTCTCCCTGGGCGCCGCCGCCATCCACCATCGCCCTGACCACAGTGTCGGTCGATCTCTCCCAGACAAAGATATCAGTGACGCCGTTGGTGTCACCTGCCACGAGATTATCGGCGTCAGATTGGTAGGCGATATACTCTGCGTCTGAACTCAAAGCCGGGGAGCCGCTCGAGCCGGTTGCTTGGACGCCGCCGTTGCCTTCACTGATACGCTCGATCGTGTTTGTTTGCAGGTCGTAGGCAAATACGTCGCTCTTGGCGTTCGTGTCAGCGCCAACAAGGTTAGTGGCGGCGGAATCGAAGGCGGCGTAGCGTCCGTCGGCGCTGATGCGCGGCGAGTATGAGGCCCCGTCGGCCTGGATACCGGCGTCGTCCTCGCTTACCCGCTTCACCGTCTCTGTCTGCCGGTCATAAACGAATATATCGGTGGCGAAGTTGATATCGGGGGTGACCAGGTTGTTCGCGGCCGAGTAATAGACGATGAAGCGCCCGTCGCCGCTCAGGCGTGGCGCGTAGGATGGCGAGACGCCGGGGAAGCCGGAGTCGTTGACGCTGACCAGCTCCATGTTCTTCGTCTCAAGGTCATAAAGGAAGATGTCCTGTTCATCGTTGCTGTCTCGGAAGGTAAGATTGGTGGCCTCGGAACTGATGGCGATGTAGCGTCCGTTGCTGCTGAAATTAGAGGTGTCGAGGCTCAGGCCGTTACTGTCAATTGTAAAAATGCCAAAGCTGACCTTCTCAGTGGTCTGGGCGCCGAAGGCGGCGGCGCAGAACAGGGAAAGGGCGAAGAGGATCACGATGATGGGGAAGAGGTGGTCCTTGATCTTATTCATCATTTGACTATTACCCCCTTCTCTCTTAGCCTGAAGCCGGGAGATTCAATGATGATAAAATACACGCCGCTCGCCAGGATGGCGCCGTGGTTGTTGGTGCCGTTCCATTTGAAATCGTGCACGCCGCCGGGCAGATCGCCGTCAACCAGGACAGTGACCGGTTCGCCCATCTGGTTGTATATCTTTATGCTCACGTGTTCCCGTAAATCGCACTTGATGGAAAGCGTCATCTCTTCGCCGCGGGCGGGGTTGATGCGGTTATGCTTGATAAGCACCTTCCCCTTCTGCTCGGGGGCGAGGGTAGGGGTCGCGCTGGGACGTGGATCGATCACGCCTGAGGCGGCGCGCACCGGGGCCGGGGACGTGCCGCCGACACTGGCGGACGTTGCTGATCCCGGCGCTGCCGCCACTGCTCCACTGAAAGCCTGGTGGGATTGGTTGGGTTCCTGATGAATAGGCGCGGTGGTATCTTCTTGTACTTCTGCCAGTTGAACCGACTCATCCCCTCCCTTTATGACGGTCGATGATGCGTAGGCAGGTGCGCGACCGGTCGGCACCGAAGGTGGCGACACAGGGGAAAGCGGAGCTTCGGCATATTCCCCCTCACCCTTGCCGTCCCTGTCAGCCGTAGCTTTGGCGAAGGCTGATCCCGCCAGGGGAGAGGGTAAGGTGGTGGCTTGATGTTCAGCAATGACAACGGGCTGTTCGTTGACGACCGGTTGGGAGAACCTGATCACGACTATCGCAGCGGCAGCGGCGGCGACGGCCAATCCCGCCAGCGCCGGCTTCCAGATGCGTTGCCACCCCAATACGCCGATACGCCGATACGCCGAGACATTGCTCCATTCTGTGGCACTGGGATAGGGAATTGACTCGAGCTTCAGCCCTTCTACGACGCCCTCTTTCAGTTCTCTCAGTGCCTCGCGGCAAGCAGGACAGGACTTGAGATGGGAGCGGAGGGAACGTTTCTCCTCCCCGATCAGTTCATCGTAAAGGTAGTGAATTAGCTGTTTTTCGCAGTTGCAGGCCATTTACTTGTTAGACCCTGTCATGGGTAAAAAGGTGTATAGCTTTGTCCGAAATCCGAGGTGCAGCGATTCTCCATATTGCATAAAGGAAGATCGTCGCCGCCTTCGTCCCTTTGGCGTCCAAGTTCTAAATTCAGAATTCAGAATTCAGCATTCAGAATTCAAGAGTATTCCTTCTTGAGGTGTTCTTTCAACTTATTGCTCGCCTGGTATATCATCGCTTTCACCGTGCCCTGTTTCACTTTCAGGACCTTGGCGATCTCCGCGTATCGCAATCCTTCTTGGTTCTTGAGGACGAAAGCCTGTTTCTGCTTGGCTGAAAGGCACTCCAGGGCTTGGCTCAGACGCTCCGCGCTCTCATTGCTCTCGGCCTGGCGCAGGGGGTCCGATTCTCCGGGCTTATGCAGGAGGAAGTCAAAAAGGGGCAGGAATTGACGCTTTCTGAGCTGGCTCAAGGCGCGGTTGAGCGTGATGCGGTATATCCAGGTGCGCAGGCTTGATTCGCTCTTGAATCCCTTGAGATGCTTGTGGAGACGTAGGAACACCTCCTGGGAGACGTCCAGGGCGTCCTCACGCTTGCCCACCAGTCCATAGGCAACACGGAAGACCATGGTGCGGTATTCCTCGAAGATCAGCTCAAAGGCACCCTCGTCGCCTTTGGCATATCTGTCGAGTAGTTCGCTCTCTTTCCTATTCACTGCCTAATGCCCGTTCCCATTACCTACCTTATATTACCGGGAGCATAAATATAGGACACCTTTTTTCTTTCCATGATTCATAATAATGTCCCGGTAACACGGTGCATGCAAACCCAACGAATCGAATCATGAAGAACTCTGATGGCTCAAGAAGCATTCAATTTGACACTGCCCACCGTATATTAGACCGCTTGAAACCGGAAAGGTGTAAGGGATATATGGGTGTTTTGAAGACACTATGGAGTATAAGGGATTAGCAGGAAGGTGTGAAGGGGAAAGGAGGAAGTGGAAACGGGACGCGGGAAGGGGGAGGTGGGAGCGCGCTAGCCCCTGACTACTTGAGGATGACCAGCTTGCCTATCTTCCTTTTCTTTACTTCCACACTTCCTTATTTCTTTACTTCCTTATATAATGTACCGGGTTCTGGTCTAGAGATTCTGTAGATCATCCCCCCTCCCCTTGGTCCCCTCCCGCCTGGGGAGGGGATAGTTAAGGAACTAGTGAAATCCAATGAAGAAGCAGGCGATGAAATTGCGAAAAGTGCTGGTGGTGGTCAAGCAGCCCGTGCTTGAGCGTTATCGCCAACAGGGAGAGCGGGTGGGTAAGCTGGCCCCGGGTTACCTGCGCAGTATCAGGCAGGGAGAGAAGCGCCACCGCCAGGCCGTGGAGCAGGTCAAGTCCGCACTGCGCGCCGCGGGGATGAGTTTCGAGCTCTCGGGCAGGGGAAAGGCAAAGCAGGGCGGTTTCGACCTGCTCTTGACCGTGGGAGGGGACGGTACCCTGTTGCGGGCGGCACATCGCTACTACGACCCTTCGCTCGCGGTGCTGGGCGTGAATTCCGATCCGGAGAGGAGCATGGGATTCCTCTGCCGCGCCACGGCAAGGGATCTGGGCAGTAAGTTGAAGATAATGCTGGCGGGGAAGTGCCGCCTCTTGCCCTTGAGCCGCCTAAGGTTGCGCCTGGACGGGCGCGAGGTGGCGGAACGCCCCCTCAACGACGTCTTGATAGCTAACGCCATCCCCGTGTGCCAGTCCCGCTATGTTCTTAGCGTAGGAGGGAAGCGCGAGGAACAGCGTAGTTCGGGTATCTGGGTGGCCACGGCGGTGGGGTCGAGCTCGGTGATAAGCGGTATTGGCGGCAAGCGGGCACCGCTCACCGCGAAGACGATCCAATTCGCTGTGCGGGAACCGTGCTTTTCGCGCGGCAGGTTCCGCCTCGTTTCGGGCCGCCTTGCTACCGGCGGCAAACTGAGGATAAAGTCGATGATGGCCCAGGGACGCGTCTATCTCGACGGCGCGGGATGCTCGTACGCGTTCGGGTTGGGTAGTGAGCTTGTTATCGATCGGGCGGCTAAGCCTTTGTTGTTGGTTGATTTTTGATCTCGTGCCTCGTGCGTCGCATATCGTATATCGCTGACTTTTGGGACGAGACGGCACGAAATGCTAAATGCGCTGCACGATGCACCTTAGAATGAGAACCTTCCTCCTAACATCCTTCTTCCTCACCGGCGCTTTTTCGCTGATATTTGAGCTGATCTGGCTGCGCCTGGGGTCGCTCTACCTCGGGGGCGAAAGCCTGGCGGCGGCGACGTTGTTGTCCGTCTTCATGGCGGGATTGGGCGCGGGGGGGTATTTCGGGGGGCGCGTTGCGGCCCGTCTCGGGTCCGGGGTCACGCGTCACGCGTCAAACGATGATGCCTCAACGACGCACGACACGCGACACGCGACACGTGACAGGTTGACAGAGCTCTACTTCCGCCTGATAGTTGTTATCGCAGTATGGGCGAGCGCAGTCCCCTTCCTTTTCACCATCGCCGAGCCGCTCACGGGCTACTTCTACCGCGCCGCGAGCGGCGGCGCCCTCTTCACCGCCTGGAGGGTACTCCTCTGCCTGTTGCTGGTCGCGCCGCCCACCGTGGCGATGGGGATGACCTTCCCCGTGCTCTGTCCCCTCCTGGTGCGCGAGGAGAGCGCTCTGACGCGGGGCGTGGGCAGGATATACGGGCTCAACGCTTTCGGCGGCGCGGCAGGAGTCCTGCTGGCGGGATACATTCTCCTGCCGCATCTCAACCTGCTGTGGCTGAATTCACTCACAGCTTTGGCCGCCCTCGCTTTGGGGATTGGTGGGCTGGTCATCTTAAGAAGAGGGTGGTGGGTCAGGTCCGAAACGGCGACGGGGAGAAACCCTTCGGCCGAACTCAGGGCAGGCGGCGACGGGGCGATGGATCAGGAGGCAGAGGGCTCGCCGACTCTCGCTGCCGCTACGACCGTCGGTCCTGCGTCACTGGAAGAAGAACATCAGACCAGCGACAAGCCCTTCGACAAGGCTCAGGGCAGGCGACTAGCGACCCTTCGACTCGATTCTCTCGCTCAGGGCGAGAAGGGCCCTGAGGGAAATCGAAGGGCTAGCGACAGCTCCGATTCTCACCGTTGCCTCACTATCGCTTTCCTAACTGGCTTCCTCTTCTTATGCCTCGAGATATGCTGGCTAAGATGTTTCAACCTGGTTCTCGGCGTCTCCAGTTTCGCCACCGCCGCGATGCTGGCGATAGTGGTCGGCGGCATCGGCGTGGGAAGCGTCTTCCTTTCCGGCTGGGGGGACCGCAGGGGGGTGAGTGATCACCGCTTGGCTTATCTGTTTCTTGCCCTGGGGTTATTCCTCTACGCCTCGACGGCTGCCCTGGGTTCATTGCCGCTTCTAGCTTATGATCTGCTGCGCTGGGCGCGCGTATCGTTCGCGGCGATGGAGCTGAGCCGCTTACTGCTGCTGTCGCTTGTGGTGATGCCGGCGACCGTGATCTGCGGCCTGATCTTCCCCCTGCTGGTGCGGCGCGCGGGCGGCCTGGACGGCCTGGCGGGGAACGTCGGCAAAATATACCTGGCGAATTCGCTGGGAGCGGTATCAGGGGCTGCCTTGACGCCGTTCCTGCTTGTGCCGCGGCTGCAAATACAGGGGACGATGACACTGGTGATGGCGGCGGCCTGCATCGCCGCCGGCTGGCTCTATGGCCTGCGCGAGAACTACGGGCTCCTGCGGCGCACGCTCTTGCTTGGCCTGGGGGGGGGCGTGGCTTCTGCCCTGGTGTTCCTCTCGCCCGCCTGGCCCGTTGCCTTGTTGACGGGGGGCCAGGTAACGCGCATGGGCGGGGACCCGGGGTGGCGGGAGCTCTGGAAGCAGAGGGCGGCAAGCAAAGTACTCTTCCACGCCGATGGCAGGGAATGCACCGTGTCGGTCCTGGCGGGAGGGGGAGACAAGGTGATGACGATAGAGGGCAAGGTGGACGCCTCCGATCTTCCCGAGGATATGACAACCACTACGATGCTGGCAAACCTGCCCTTGCTGGCGGCCGAGAAGACAGAGGACATCCTGGTGATAGGCTTGGGAGCGGGCATCACCCTTCGCCAGGCGTCGCTGGCGGGGCCGCGGCGCCTCGTCTGCCTTGAGATCTCGCCGACGGTCGTGCGGGCGGCGGGGTTGTTCGAAGAAGCGAACGGCAGGATCTGGGAGGGGGAAGCGGCGGAACTCGTCCTCGCCGATGCCCGCACCTACCTGATGTACGGCGAGGAGAAGTTCGACGTGATCATCTCGGAGCCGTCAAACTTGTGGATGCCGGGCGTGGCCCGGTTATATACGCGGGAGTTCTTCGCCAGGGCGGCGGCGCGCCTGGCGGAGGGAGGCGCCTTCTGCCAGTGGCTCTACACTTATAATCTCTCCGGCGAGAGCCTGCGTTGCCTGCTGGCCACCTTCTCCGCCGCTTTTCCCCATG
>CBDVCL010000005.1:0-15471 GCA_965372475.1 uncultured bacterium
TACCACACCTATCTCTGGGGTGATACGCGCTCGAAGCGGCAGATGGCGTTGGAGGATGACCTCGCGGGCGATTCCAGCCAGGTGCACCTCGGCGCGGAGTACCTGCTGGAAACGGGCCGCGAATACCCGGTGCCCCTGCGCCTCGGTTTCTACACCTTGCCTCTCGGCTCCTACAACAGCTTCAACCAGATGATGCTGGGGCACTTCGCGGCGGACAACCAGGGATACATGACCGAGGACGACTTCGTCCAGCAGACGCGCAAGTTCGTCACCGCGGGGGCGGGATTCATCACCACCGACGCCGTGGCGGACATCGCCGTGGAATACAGCCCGCTCAGCGAAAGCTACAACATCAACGGCGTGAGCTACAGCAACAAGGAGACGGTATTGCAGGTCTATCTCTCTTTCATCTACAAGTTCAAGCTGGGAGAGAGTTGAAGCCGGGTTGGCTGGCGTGATCTATGGATAAACACCTCACACTTGCCGCAGTTGTCTTGATCGTCGCCTTGTTGGTTGCTGCGCCCGTGGGTGAGGGCGTACAGTTGAACGAGGAACTGAACGCGCACGACGAGACGCTCTGGGTGATGGGGGAATGGGGTTTTGGCAATAACGCCTGCGCCATGCGGCAGGAGAACGTGCTCTTCGCTGATTCATTGATGACGCTCTGGATCAAGCGCGCCAAGCCGCGCATAGAGGGCAAGGAATTCACGGGCGGTGGCTACTCCTCCAAACGACTCTACGGCCACGGCTGGTACCACGTGCGCATGAAAAGCGATATCAGGCAGGGAACGGTGAGCTCGTTCTTTCTGATGAACCCCTGGCAGGAGAAGGACTGGATACAGCAGGAGATAGACATAGAATTTCTTGGCAAGGACCCCAGCGTGGTGCAATTCACGGTGCATTATTTTCCGCAGGGGGGCAAGCACCTGCACCATTCAAAAGCACACGAGCTGGGCTTTGATTCCAACGAGGCCTTTCACGATTACAGCATCCACTGGACGAAAGACCTGATCGAATGGTACGTGGACGGTGTGAAGGCGCACACCGAGACGCGTGACCTGCCCGTGTGTGATGGCATGAACATCATGATGAACCACTGGGTGCCCGACCCTGATATCCGGGGCAACGTGCACTGGGTGGGGGAGATGAACCGACGCAAGCTCCCCTCAAGCGCCGTCTACGACTGGATACGCTTCACAGCCGAGCGGTGAGGTGTGTCGCCTAGTATCCCGTGGCGTAGTAGCCGGCGCCCTGCACGAAGAACCCCACGATGTCCCAGAAGCCGAGGATCAGCAGGTCTCCCATTATCAGGCCGAGGAAGAAGGGCAGGTAGCGGCGATAGGCCTTGGTGCCGCCGAGGCGGAAGATGGTCAGCCTGGCCAGCCAGCCGAAGAAGAAGCAGGAGGCGTTGTAATCCAGGTACATCCCCGTCGCCACAACGTAGCCGATGGGATGGAAAGGCCACCAGACGAGGTGCGTGCGCAGGAACTGCAGCAGTATCGTCAGGGCAACGCCCAGGAAGACGAAGTAGGTGGGTACGGGGGGTTGGGGGGGCTTCTGCGGGTTCTGGATCAGCGTGGATACCGATTTGTAATGGGCGGCCGCTTCGCCCGCTACCCAGGAGCTGCCTGTATTAGCGCCGAACTTGTAACTCACCGTGAGCATCGACCAGGCGCCGAAACTGAGCGCGATCAGGGCGGCAACGAGCATCACGGCAATGAGCGAACGCATGCGCCTGGCGTGCTCGTGCTGCAGTTTGAAGCCATCCAGCATATGCGGCATCCAGGCGTAGCGCGTGTCCTGTATCGTCCAGCCGAACGTCGCCAGCACGCTAAGGTTCTTGCTGCCTATCGCCTTTGAGCCTACGGGTTCTATCATGAATTCTCCCGGCGTCTGCCAGAAGTAGAGCGGCACCAGGCCCGCCTCGGCGCGGAAGCGTGTCAAGACCAGCACGTTTATCAGCAAGAGGGCGAAGAAGATCACTCCCACCGTTACCGACACGCCGGCAATCACCATGAAGCCCACTATGAATATGGAACCGCCGATGAACCCTATCCAGGGCAGCCGGTCATCGGCGGTTTCCACCTTCGTACCGGCGCCTCGCGCTTGCCCGCCATAGCCTTGGCGACGGCGGGAGGCGCCGCCGCTCAGGAAGGACCAGACGAAGGAGTCCTTCAAATGCTTCCGCATCATCCAGAAGTAGATAGCCGCCAGCGCGAGAAGTCCGCCCCAGCCTTGTTGCCGCTCAAAGGGGAATCCCGCCATCGCCGAGTCGGCGCCGCCCCAGGCCATCGCCGCGGTGAGGGCGGACTGGAGTTTGAAAAGCATAAAGAAGAACCAGAGCGAGAAAGAGACCTCGAGGCTCATCAGGTAGGAGAAGCCGACCACCATCGGCCGTAGGAGGATGGCCAGGCCGCCGATGGCGTTCCAGGGATGTTCGGTGAGATTGCGGCTTATATCTATGTAGGCGTTGATGTTCGGCACGCCCGGGAAGTAGTGGTTGAGGCCGTTGATGCCGTGCAGTATCACGGGCAGGGCGACGCCGATCCAGGTCAACTTATTCCTAAGCAGGCTGTGCTTGCCCTCCTTGAAGCCCTCGAGTAATTCCAGGGGCAGCTTGAGGATAGGGAAGGAGAGGCGCTCGTGCTTGAGCCAGTGGTCCTTGATCAGCGCCGTGAGGCAGAGGAAGGTGAAGTAAAGCACGAGGGTGAACCCGCCCCAGAGCAGGAGCGTGGGCAGCCATTCCATCCAGGGCACGGCCATGTCGCCCTCGAAGAAGCCCCGCACCGCCTCCGGGCTGGCCGGCCCGAACCAACTCTTGATGTGCGGCAGGATGTCGCGCGCGTAGTTGTTCTCGGGCGTGGCGTAATAGTGGACATTGACGCGCGTGTGCATGAAAGGGCTGGTCCAACCCAGGCTGAAGAGGGGCGAGCCGGCGATGACTATGATATAGATGACGGTAAGCTCGCCCAGCGTGAAGCGTAGTGCCTGCTTGAGGCGGCCGAGCAGGGGATTGATGAGCAGGAGCACGCCGAGCAGGAAATAGACGAGCAGGCGGTCGGGTGAGGAGATCATCGAATTAACGATGAGCAGCAGGCCGCCGATGATAACTGCGCGGGTGGTCAATGCCGTCATGCTATGTCTCGTGTTGATGCTGACAATAACTATATAGCATTAGGGCGATGATTTGAAGGAAAAGAGTGCGCGTGATGTTGACAGATGCGGCCTAATCCATCATACTCGTAGCCCGTTGGAGCTAACCCCGAGATGATAAGGAGCGAGCAATGGTAAAGATCCACGCTAAGAAGCGGATCCTCAAGCGTTACAAGAAGAACCCCATTATCACGGGCGAGATGATGCCCTATTCCTGCCGCGGCGTCTTTAATTCCACGGCGGTGAAGCACAAGGACAAGTACGTGATGGTCCTGCGCGCCGAGGGGTTCAACCTGCGCGATTCGTTTTGGCTCGCCGAGAGCAAGGACGGCTACTCCTGGAAGATAGGGGATATGATCCCCCTGCCCGAGACGGATGAATACAAGGCGATAGGCCACAACCAGTATGACCCGCGGCTTACGCTGATAGAAGACACCTACTACATGACCTTCTGCGTACACGGCCAGGCGGTGCGCATGGGGTTGATGACCAGCAAGGACCTGAAGAAGTTCAAGTGGGAAGGTTTCATCACCGGCAACGGCTACCGCAACACTGTGCTCTTCCCCGAGAAAATAGGCGGGCTATACACAGCGCTGGAGCGCCCCAACGTCGCGGGGGAGGTATGGCTCACCCAGTCACCCGACCTAAAGTTCTGGGGCGAGCAGAAGCCCGTGCTCACGGGCGGCGTCGGCTGGGCCTGGAATAAGCTGGGGCCGTGCGGCACGCCGATCAAGACAAAGAAGGGCTGGCTGATAATCTTTCATGGTGTGCAGACGATCTGCGAATACGAATTCATCTACCACGCGGGAGTGATGCTGACCGACCTCAAGCAGCCCTGGAAGGTGATCCGCGTGGGCGACGAACCGATCCTCTCGCCGATGGAGCCCTACGAGCTGGCTGGGCACGCTCCCAACGTCGTCTTCGCCTCGTCGCAGGTGGTGGAAGAGGACGGGGATGTCAAGGTCTACTACGGCGCCGCCGACCGTTACCAATGCGTTGCCGATACTACGGTGGACTTGCTGCTTGAAGCGGCGCTGGAGCGGTAAGACACAGGGAACATCGTGGCGAAAACCAAGCGCATATACTGGATAGACAAACTTCGCGCCGTGAGCATCGTGCTCGTCGTCTGGCATCACGCCTGCCTCGCCTGGGCGACCTTCGCCGCCGCTTTCCTCTGGTACTCCGTGGCGAACCGCTCCTCGGAGTGGTTCGACCTGATGCTGGCGGTGATGGACCTATGGAAGATGGCCGCGTTGTTCTTGGTCGCGGGGCTGGTGGGCTGGCCGTCGCTGCAGCGCCGCGGCGCGGCGAGCTTCTCGCTGGCGCGCGCCAAGGCGCTGGGCCTGCCGTTTCTCATTGGTATCTTCTTTCTCGTCCCCGTGATGCCCTGGATACGCGTGCGGGAAATGGGCGCCCTCTCGCTCTCCTTCGCCGAGTATTGGCGCCGCTGCTACATATTCAGCTCGAACATGGAGGGCTCGCACTTCTGGTTTCTCTGGGTGCTGCTCGCCTTTTCCCTCCTGCTCGTGGCGATGTCCGGGTTCCCCCGTCTTATCCTCGTTCCCGCGGCATTCATCAGCCGGTTGCACAAGCGTAAGCCGTTGGCAACGCTGCTCCTGGGCGGCGTGATATCGGTGGGTCTGCTGGTAGGCGTGAACGCTTTGATAGTAGAATCGCAGTGGTTTACCTTTCTGCGGGTGTTCTCTGTGCAGGGCAGCCGCGCCGTGCTATACTTCGCATACTTCATCGCCGGGGTGGTGATAGCGGCGGGGAAGTTGCCCCTGGATAAGCGTCCGAAAAGGTTCCCCTGGGTCAGCTTTTCGCTGGGCTTGGTGCTCTCGTTCGTGCACCTGGTGATCATCGTCGTGTTTGAAGCAGCCGCCTACTATGGAGTGATCGGTGCTATTCGTGCGGCCGTGCATGCGCTGGTTTGCCTGTGCCTGATCCATGCTGTTTGCCGCATCTTCCAGCGCTACTTTGCCGCCGCGCCGGGCATGATCGTGCGCTCGCTCACGCGTAGTTCGTATATTATATACATCGTCCACCTGCCGCTGGTGATAATCTGCCAGCACTTGCTTAGGCACAGTCAACTTTCGCTGTTGGTGTGTTTCACCGGGACATTCCTCGGCAGCCTGGCGGGGAGCTGGCTGATAGCGGAGGTGTTTCTCAGCTTAAAGAGGAGGATAGCGAGATGAAGAAGACGTGGAGTGGTATTCTGTTGGCGGTGCTGGTGCTCTCACCTGCTTTCGGCGCCCCCGGCAAGGCGGTGCTGACGGAGCTTGGTTACGACATCTATGCCGAGAAGGCGAAGATCGGCTCGATCGAGACGGTGAGCAAGAGCACGGGGAGCGGTGCGGCATTGGTGCGGGAGGATAAATCTATCTTCAGCATCGTCATCCCGGGCATCGTCGAGGTGGCGGGCAAGATGGAAGGCGTGGTCGACAGCAAGGGCATGCTCAAGTTCGACGGCGAGGTGACGATCAAGGCCGAGGGCGCGAACGTGGCGGTGACGACGACGGCCAATCGCACAGGGGATAAGCTTGCCCTGGCGATGAAGGGTGCGGGGATGGACATCTCTTATCTCCTGCCGCTCAAGGACTATGATATTAGCAGCATCGAGGACCTCTTGACCGTTATCAAGCGCGGCGAAGCGAAGACACTGCGCGTGCTGGACATGGAGGAGATGAAGGTGGTCAAATGGGAGGTGAGCTACCCGCGGGACGAAACGCTGAAGGCGCTCGGCAAGAAAGTCGCTTGCGCAGTGGTAATAGTCAACTCAGAGAAGTCCAGGGAGACGCGCTGGATAACGCTTGATGGCGACGGGATACTGGTGAAGCAGGAGGGGGTGGATGAGGACGGACCGCACACGGTATTGCTGACCAAGCGGCAGAAGAAGGGGAAGTAGAGAGGCGATGAATAGGTATAGAACAGTCCTGGCCGGCTTAACCGGGAGTAGAAATGACCTTTGACGATTTCAACCTACATCCTAGCTTGATCCGCGCCATCAAGGCGCTCAACTTTCGGCAGCCGACACCGATCCAGGAGAAGACGATCCCCTTGGCGATGGCCGGGCACGACGTGCTGGGCTGTGCCCAGACGGGCAGCGGCAAGACGCTCGCCTTCGTCCTGCCGATGCTGCACCACATGCTGAACAATCCCCGCAACGGCCTGCGCGGCCTGGTGCTGGTGCCGACGCGCGAGCTGGCCGCGCAGGTAGCGGCGGCGGTGCGTGACGCGGCGCGCTTCACGCGCTACAAGGCGGCCGTGGTCATCGGCGGTGTGAATATCAATCCCCAGAAGCAGGCGGTGGCCGCGGCCCAGGTGCTGGTGGCTACGCCGGGGCGCCTGCTCGACCACCTGCGCCAGAGGAATTTCCGCCTGCGTCAGGTGGAACAGCTGGTGATCGATGAAGCCGACCGCATGTTCGACATGGGGTTCTTGCCGGACGTGCGCGCCTTGATCATCCAAGTCAATCGTGAGCGGCAGACGCATCTCTTCTCGGCCACGCTGCACCCCGAGGTGCGCGCCATAGCCGATTTCGCCCTGCGCCAGCCGCAGCGCGTAGAGATCCCCACTCCCGGCGGCGTGGCGGAGGGGATCAGCATGACGCTCTATCCGGTGGGCCAAAGGCAAAAGGTGGAGTTCCTCTTGCATCTGCTCAAGTCAGGGCGCATGCACTCGGTATTGGTCTTCACGCGCACCAAGCACCGTGCCAACAAGGTGGCGATGATACTGGGCAAGAATAAATACCGGGTCGGGGTCTTGCATTCCAACCGCTCCCAGAACCAACGCACCATCGCCATGGATGCCTTCCGCAAGAAAAAGATCCAGGTGCTGGTGGCGACCGACATCGCGGCGCGGGGTATCGACGTGGAGAAGATCAGCCACGTGGTCAATTTTGATGTGCCGTTGGTGCCCGGTGATTACATTCACCGCGTGGGGCGCACGGCGCGGGCGCGGGGCGTGGGGGACGCCTTGACGCTGATGGATCCCGCCGAGGAGAAGCTGGTCAAGGGCATTGAGCGCCTCGTGAAGCAGAGCTTCCCCCGCAAGGAACTGGATAACTTCTCGTATGCCAGCGTGGTCGCGGCGCCCCTGCGCTTGTCTGCTGACAAGCAGACGCAGGGGCAGGCGCAGGGGCAGGCGCAGGGGCAGCGCGGGAAACGGCAGGGAGAACGGCAAGGCAAAAAGGGCCACAAGAGCGCTTGGAAGCGGCAGGGAGAAGGGCAAGGAAAGAAGAGCCACAGGGCCTCCAAGAACCCCTGGCAGAAACGCAGCGCCAAGAAGCGCCGGGCTGAAGAGAGGAAGCATAAGCCCCAAAGCGAATAGGGCGAGGGGGCAAGGCTACTTAACTTCCAGTTCTCTTAGCCCCTCTTGCCGCTGCTGGGTGAACGTTTCCTTCTTCAGGGCCAGTTCCTTGTATTCCCGCTTGAGTTGAACGAAGTCACTTTTTGCCGCGGCATCAGGCGCGGCCAGCGCTTGCTCGAGTTCTTTCATTCGTGCGCCAACCTTCTTCAGCTCCTTTTCTGCCTTGGCGATCTTCCTGCCAAGGGCGCGTTCCTGCTTCTTCGCGTCTCTTTCCTTCTGTTTCTTCTCGTCGCGCGCCTGCATGCGGGCTGCCTTGGGCGTGGCGAGCTTCACCCCGCGGCGTGTTTTTGGGCCGGGCGCCTCGTCCTGCTCTTGCTTATAGAGATAGTATTCGTAATCGCCGTGGTAGGTGATTAGCTTGCCGTCGCCTACCTCTATTATCTTGTTTGCCACCTGGCTGATGAAATACTCATCGTGGCTGATGAAGCACATCGTAGCCGTGAATTCCTGCAGCGCCTGGATGAGGATGGCGCGCGAGGAAATATCGAGGTGGTTGATCGGTTCATCCATCATCAGCAGGTTAGGCGGGTCGCAGAGGATCTTTACGAGGATCAGGCGGCTCTTCTCGCCGCCGCTCAATACCGATACCTGCTTGTCGACGTCATCTCCCGTGAAGAGGAAGCGGCCGAGGAGCTTGCGCGCCACCGATGTGCTGAGCCCCTTGCCCGTCCCCTGGATCTCCTCGAGGCAGGTGCTGGCGGTGTTTAGCAGTTCGGTGCGGTGCTGGGGCGAGTAGCCGGGCGTGACCTTGTGGCCGAGCGTGCGCCGGCCCTGCTCGAAGTCGAGTGTGCCGGCCATTATCTTCAGCAAGGTTGATTTTCCCGCGCCGTTGGCGCCGACCAGGGCGATCTTGTCGCCCTGGAGCACGGTCAGGTTGACGCCACGGTAGACGTGGTTATGCTCATAGCTCTTGTGGATGTCCTCGAGCACCATTACTTCTTTGCCGCTGCGCGAGGGCTGGGGAAAGGAGAAGTGCAGCGTCTTCGGGTCAGGAGGGATCTCTATGCGCTTGATCTTGTCGCGCGCCTTGATCATCGACTGGACGCGGCTGGCCAGGCTCGCCTTGTAACGGAAGCGCTCAATGAACCTGTTCATGTGAGCTATCTCCTTGTCCTGGTTCTTCTTCCCCGCGAGCAGGAGTTCCTTGCGCTTTTCCTTCTCCTGCAGGTAATACGCATAGTCGCCGTTGTATTTCACGAGCGAGCCGTTGTCTAATTCCACGATGCGCGTGGAGACCTGGTTGATGAAGAGGCGGTCGTGCGAGGTGAAGATCAATGAGCCGCGGTAAGAGGTAAGGTAGCTGCGCAGCCAGAGCACGGAGGCCAGGTCGAGGTGGTTGGTCGGCTCGTCCAGCAGCATCACCTCGGGTGAGCCGAGCAGCAGCTTGCTCAGCTCGATGCGCATCACCCAGCCGCCGCTGAATTCATCGGTGGGCCGGGAGAAATCGCTTTGCTTGAAGCCCAGGCCGGCGAGCACCTTCTCGGCGCGGTGCTCGAGCTCGTAGCCGCCCAGCTCCTCGAAACGGGCGTGTGCCTTGTCGTATTCGCGCAGCAGCTCGGTGTCGTTCCTGGAGGCGGGGTGCGCCAATTGGTCTGCTGTCTTGGCGACCTTGCGCCTCAGCGCGTTCAGTTCGTCCGAGAACTGGAGCACTTCGTTGAGCACGGTATTGCCCTTGATGGGGTCCATCTCCTGGTGCAGGAAGCCGATACGGTGTCCCTTCCTTGTCGAGATATCACCCGCGTCGACGGGCTCATCTCCTACGATCATGCGAAAGAGCGTGGTCTTGCCGGAGCCGTTCGGGCCGATCAAGGCGACACGTTCCCCCTGGTCAAGGAAGAGGGAACAATGATCAAAGAGAGTATGCCCCGGGAATGCCTTGCTTAAGTTGTGTATTTGCAGCATAGTGCCATAATTGTAGCACAACATTCCCGGTGTATCAGCACCAAGCACCTCAAGTCTTGCGGCAGAGGATCACCTGATCACCTTACTCCTGCTCACCTGCTCTGCGCCGCCGTTGTTGACAGCGTTGTGTGGTTAGCGGATAATACAGCTAGAGTTGCCCCGCCTGGAGCGGCGTCTGGGTCGGTGGCGCTTCAGAACGCGAATGATCGTCAGAGACCTCATGCAGGTGGCATAATGAAAGAGAGTATCCTGGCAGGGCTGGCGTTATGGATGATCACGGCGACGCTGCAGGCGGTGCAGCCGAGCGTGGTACTGACGCGGGGTGTGAATGTCATCGGCTACGACCCGATTTGGCGGAACATAGAGAAGGGACGCATAAAGGCCGAGCATTTTCGCCTGATCAAACAGGCGGGATTCGACCACGTGCGTATCAACTTGCATCCCTTTCGCCATATGAAAGACGGCAACAAGTTGCCCGAAAGATGGTTCAAGGTGCTGGATTGGACGCTGGAGCAAACTGAGAAGAACGGTCTGGCGGCGATCCTTGACTGCCACGAATACAACAGGATGGGCAAGGAGCCGAAGAAGCACAAGGATCCCTGGTTGGCATTTTGGCGGCAGGTGGCTCCACGTTACAAGCACAAGCCGAACACGGTGCTCTTCGAATTGCTCAACGAGCCGCACGGCAAGCTTACCCCCAAGTTGTGGAACAAGTACCTCGCCGAGGCGCTGGCGATAGTGCGCGAGAGCAACCCCGAGCGCACGGTGATCATCGGCCCCGGGGACTGGAACAGCAGGAATCGCCTGGACGAACTACGCCTGCCGGAGAAGGACCCAAACATCATCGTCACCTGCCATTACTATGACCCTTTCAAGTTCACCCACCAGGGCGCGCCCTGGGTTGGCACGCCGCCCACGGGCATCAAGTGGCAGGGAACGAGGAAGGAAAGGAAAGCTATGGCGCGTGATTTCGACAAGGTCGCGGTCTGGTCCAAGGGGACGGGACGGCGCATCTACCTGGGCGAGTTCGGCGCCTACGGCAAGGCGGACATGGAATCGCGCGTCCGCTGGACGAGCGCCGTGGCGCGCGCCGCGGAGGAGCGGGGGATCGCCTGGGGGTATTGGCAGTTTGATTCGGATTTTGTAGTCTACGACATAGACGAAGCGAAGTGGATAGAGGAGATCCTTGACGCGCTAATTCCTAAGAAGTAGAACAGTAGACCGCAGTCTCGCAATGGGTTAATCTACTGCTCTACTGTCTACTGCTCGACTGCTCTGCGCCGCCTTGCGGCGCCCGGGCATATTGGCAGTTTGACAGCGATTTTATCGTATATGATATAGACAAGGGACAATGGGTGGAGAAGATTCTTGGGGCTCTAATTCCGGAGAAGTAGAACAGTAGAGCAATGGACCGAAGCGCAGACAGCGCGCCTGGTTCGGGGCAGGCAGGGCAAGCAGGTAGTGAGGCAGAGCAGCGTAGTATTGAATTTCTTGTGCTGACGGTATAAACTGGGCTTTAGACATGTGTTATGAAGGATAGACAGATAGAACAAGCATACGCCCTGGCGAAGCACTCATACCAGCGCCTGGGAGTGGACGCCGATGCCGCCCTCAAGGAGCTGGCCGGGGTGCCGCTCTCCCTCCCCTGCTGGCAGTTGGATGACGTGAGGGGATTCGAGGAAAACGCCGCAGAGCTATCAGGCGGCCTCGCGGCCACGGGAAGTCATGCCGGCGCGGCACGGAACGCCGCGGAGATGCGCGCCGACCTGGAAAAAGCGCTCTCGCTCTTGCCGGGGAAGCATCGCCTCAACCTGCACGCGATTTATGGCGAGTTTGGCGGCGCGAAGGTGGACCGCGACGCTGTCGGCGCCGCACATTTCGCGGGCTGGATGGATTGGGCGAAGGCGCAAGGCGTCAAGCTCGACTTCAACCCATCCTTCTTCTCCCACCCCCGGGCGGCGTCGGGCTTTACGCTCAGCCACGCCGATAAGGGCACGCGCGGTTTTTGGGTGGAGCACGGCAAGCGCTGCCGCGACGTCGCCGCCACCATCGGCAAGAAACAAGGCGGCCCCTGCCTGAATAATCTCTGGATCCCCGATGGCGCTAAGGACAGCCCCGCCGACCGCTGGGCGCCGCGCCGGCGGCTCAAGGAATCCCTGGACGCCATCTACAAGAAGAAGATCAACGCCGGGCATATCAAGGACTGCGTAGAGAGCAAGCTCTTCGGCCTGGGCAGCGAGGCCTACGTAGTGGGCTCGCACGAATTCTACATGGGCTACGCCTTATCGCGTGGGCTAATGATCTGCTTCGACATGGGGCACTTCCACCCCACTGAGTCCGTGGCGGACAAGGTGTCCGCGATGCTCCAGTTCCAGGACGAACTGCTCCTGCATATGAGCCGCGGCGTGCGCTGGGATTCAGACCACGTGGTGACCTTGAGCGATGAGACGAAAGCGGTGGCGGAGGAGGTAGTGCGCGGCGACGCCTTGGGCAAGGTGCACCTGGCGCTGGATTTCTTTGACGCCAGCATCAACCGCATGGGCGCGCTGGTGATAGGCGCGCGAGCTGTACTAAAGGCTGTGCTGCTCGCCCTGCTGCAGCCGCGTGACAAGCTTAGAGAATACGAGAGAGCGGGGGACAATACCTGCCGCCTCGCGCTGATGGAAGAGACGAAGGCCCTGCCCTTCGGCGCCGTCTGGGACTACCACTGCCTGAAGAATAGCGTCCCCCCTGCCGAAGAGTACATTGACGTAATCCGGGATTACGACAGCAAGACAACCATGGCGCGCTCTTGAGCGCGTGCTCACCTTCGCCGGTGCGCGGCGCAACACGCGCCGCCGTTGCGGCATACAGCGAGAGCAGATACTATGAATTACCTGGCCTTTGACCTCGGTGCATCGAGTGGCAGAGCGGTATTGGGCGTTCTGGAAGGGGGGAAGTTAGGCCTCAGGGAGATACACCGCTTCCCGAACGACCCGGTGGAGCAAGAAAGCGGACTGCATTGGGATTGCGAAGCGCTGTTCAAGGAAATGAAGACCGGCCTGAGGAAGTATGCGTCGGCATACGGTCCGGAGCTGGACGGCATCAGCGTGGATTCCTGGGGTGTGGACTACGTCCTACTGGGCAAGGACGGCGCAGCGCTCTCACCGCCATACCATTACCGCGACAAGAGAACCGAGGGAGTGCCGGAGCAGGTCTTCGCCGCCGTAGGCAGGGACAAGGTCTTGGAGCAGACCGGTAACCAGGTCCTTGTCTTTAATACCCTGTACCAGATCTATTCAGCCCGGGATTCGGCGGAGCTGAAAGCCGCGGACAAGATGCTGTTGATCGCCGACTATTTCAACTACCTGTTCTGCGGCAAGGCGGCGACGGAATACTCCCTTGCTACCACCAGCCAGATGTATGACCCGCGCGAGGGAAGGTGGGCGGAGGAGTTGCTCAAAGAACTGGGGCTCCCCACGCGCATGCTTCCCGAGGTCGTCCAGCCGGGTACCGTGCTGGGGAAGATCAGGCCCGAGCTGGCGGAAGAATGCGGCATAGCGAAGAGCACGCGGGTGATCGCCTCGGCCTCGCACGATACGGCCTGCGCGGTGGCGGCGACGCCGCTTCAGCCGGGTTGGGCCTATGTCAGTTCCGGCACCTGGTCCCTGATCGGCAGGGAGTTGAGCAAGCCGTTGATAAGCGATGACGTTCGAGAGGCCAACTTTACCAACGAGGGTGGCGTAAGCGGCACGATCCGCTTCCTGAAGAACGCGACGGGCCTATGGCCGCTGCAGTGCTGCCAGAAGAAATGGGGGATATCCTTTGAGGAGATCAACCGCCTGGCGGAGCAGGCGGACCCCTTTGCCACGCTGGTTGACTTCGATGACGCCAGGTTCGTCAATCCCGATGACATGGAAGAAGAAATAGCTGCTTACTGCCGCGACACGGAGCAGGAAGCCCCTGCTGACAAAGGGGCAGTGGCGCGGTGCGTGCTGGAATCGTTGGCTCTCAAGTACCGCCTGGTAGTCGAGGAGCTGGAAGGATTGACAGGGGAGAAGGTACCAGGGCTTAACGTGGTCGGCGGCGGCGTGAAGAATGAGCTGCTCTGTAAGATGGCGGCGAGCGCAACAGGGCGCCCGGTGAAGGCGGGGCCGGTGGAAGCGACCTCAATAGGTAACATATTGGTGCAGGCGAAAGCGAAGGGCGAGATCGGCTCGCTGGCGGAGCTGCGGCAGGTCGTGAGCAACTCTTTCGCTCCCGTGGCGTATGCTGCCGAAGCGCACGGCCGCTGGGACGAAGAGTATTCCAGGTTCCGGGAGATCTGTGGCATGATCACGGAGCGATAACGAGAGGGAGAGAAAATAACCGAACCCTACCACGAGAAACACCGTCCCCAGTTCCATTTCAGCGCGCAGGCGGGATGGCTGAACGACCCCAACGGCCTCGTCTACTACGACGGCACTTATCACCTCTTCTTCCAGCATAACCCGAAGGGCACCGAGTGGGGGAACATGACCTGGGGCCACGCCGTGAGCAAGGACCTGTTGCACTGGGAGCAGTTGGAGAACGCGATAGAGCCCGATGAGCGGGGCACCATCTTCTCCGGCTCGGCGGTCGTTGATTGGGGTAACAGCTCGGGTCTCGGCACGGGGAGCGAGCCGCCCCTGGTTGCGCTTTTCACCTACGCGGGCAAGTTCGGGGAGCCGAAGGGCCCATTTACGCAGGCGCTCGCCTACAGCAACGACAAGGGCAAGACCTGGAAGAAGTATGAAGCCAATCCGGTAATCCCGCACATCAAGGATAACAACCGCGACCCGAAGGTGATATGGCACGCCGGCTCAAAGAAGTGGGTGATGGCGCTGTACCTGGTGGAAAATGAATACCTCCTCTTTCGCTCAGACGATTTGAAGGAATGGCACAAGTTCCAGGAGATCAAATCAAAGGAAGGGCGGGAGTGCCCGGATTTCTTCCCGCTGGAGCTAGATGGCGAGGAGAAGTGGGTCTTCTGGACCGCGAACACAGAATACCTGGTCGGCCGCTTCGATGGGGAGAAGTTCGAGCCGGCAGGAGAGCATCTAAAGGCAGGAGCGGGGGCGGAGTACGCCGCGCAGATTTGGAGCGATATACCGGCGGAAGACGGCAGGCGGATACAGATATCGTGGCTGAGGCGCGGTGAGTATCCTGAGATGCCTTTCAACCAGCAGATGGGCTTTCCACAGGAGCTGTGCTTGAAGAAGCTGCCAGAAGGGATAAGGATCTGCCGCGCGCCCATCAGGGAGATAGAGCAACTATATATAGAAGAGCATAAGCGCGATGACCTGGTCATAAAGGCGGACGATACCCTCACCGTTGAGACGAAAAGTGAGCTCTTGGATGTGACAGTCAAACTCGAGCCCGGCGAGGCAAATGAGTTGGGCCTTCGCGTGCGGGGGCACGAGCTGTGCTTTGAGGCCGGGAAGGGAACACTTTCCTTCCTTGACAAGCTAGTGCCGGTAGAGCTTGGGGACGGAGCGTTGAAGCTGCGCTTGCTTGTGGATCGCACCTCGCTCGAGGTGTTTATCGGCGAGGGGGAGAAGACACTGACCGCCTGCTTCCTGCCTGACGAGAAAGCCCCAAAATTGGAGCTCTTCGCCCGGGGCGGCGCGGCGAAGCTCGTTTCGCTTGCCGTGAATGAGTTGAAGCCAATTTGGGCTTAGGGAAAGCTATGATAGTAGGGGAGGTGTCGACCGCAGAGCGACATTGACCATGATTGGCGGTCGACCGCTGGGAATACAACTCTCTCTGTAGCCAGCGCCACTGCCCTACTTCGCCAAGGCTTCGTAGGGCCTGGCCCTCCGTAGCTTTAGCGAAGGAGGGCGGGCTCCCTATTGGGCGGCCGCAGTGGGCCGCCCCTACATTATATGAATAAGCCGAACATACTATTCATCATCACCGACCACCAGGCCTGGCACGGTCATTTCACGCCCGGTGGCATCGCGCCCGTTAAGCTGCCTGCCTGGGAAGCGTTCTGCCGCCAGGGGGTGAGCTTCGAACGGGCCTACTGTCCGTCCCCCACCTGCACCCCTT
>CBDVCL010000006.1:0-14284 GCA_965372475.1 uncultured bacterium
GAAAGCACGGTATGGTCTGTTGATCCGATCATTGCCGTGGATTCAACGAATGTATATATAGCATGGTCTGATCTGACAGATTATGGTGGCTCGGGCACAGATCTTGACATATTCTTCAAGAGCAAGCCCATTGGTGGGAGCTGGCCCGCGGCGACCGAGGTTGTCTCTACGGAAAGCACTAGCGACTCTACGAGTCCATCCATCGTCAGAGACTCAACAAATGTATATATAGCGTGGGCTGATCGGACCAATTACGGCGGCTCGGGCACGGATAAGGATATATTCTTTAAGAGCAAGCCCATCGGCGGGAGCTGGCTGGCGGCGACCGAGGTAGTCTCCACGGAAAGCACGGATAATTCTTTTATGCCAGACATTGCCGTGGATTCAACGAATGTATATATTACTTGGTATGATTATACCGATTACGGTGGCTCGGGCACGGATCGGGATATATTCTTCAAGAGCAAGCCTGTCGGCGGGAGCTGGCCCGCGGCGACCGAGGTAGTCTCCGCGGAAAGCACGGAATCGTCTTATTATCAGGCCATTGCCGTGGATTCGACGAATGTATATATCGCTTGGGAAGATCAGACCGCTTACGGCGGCTCGGGCACGGATTGGGATGTATTCTTCAAGAGCAAGTCCATCGGCGGGAGCTGGTTCGTGGCCAGCCCAACAACCACGCCCACAGCCACGCCAACCGCGAGTCCGACCTATACTTGGAGCCCCACATCTACGGTTTCGGCAACATTGTCCCCCACGCCGACCGAAAGCGCGACTGCCAGTGCCTCCGCGACTGTCACGCCAACGTCAACATCGAGTGTAACCTTAACGGACAGCGCAACATTCACAGTCACTTCCTCTTGGACAAATACGAGCAGTCCTTCTCCGACCTACAGTGACACCCCCACTGCCACGCGCACACGCACATGGTCACTTACTTCGAGCGTAAGCGCGACACCTACGGTGAGCCCGACCATCAGCCCTACGGGGACAATGCCGCCTACCGCAACCATCACTCCCACCGTCACCCACGCTTTCGAGCCGCCGAAAAACGAGGACCTATTCATCAGCAGGAATATCTTCAAGCCCGATGCCGGGGAGACTGTGGAAATCAAGTGGTCTGCTCTTGGACCGGGACAAGTTACCTTGGTGGTCTACAATACTGCTGGCGAACTCGTTAGAACACTGAAAAGGACAAAGATAAACGTGGTCGGGGTTTCTGAATCCGTTTCCTGGGACGGACGCAACGACAAGGGCAACCTGGTGGCAAGTGGAGTGTACATCGTTCATCTCCAAAGTAAGAGATCTTTCTGGCGGAAGGTAGCTGTTGTGAAGTAGTGGCGTTTAACCCTCATCGTAGCCCACCGCACTCAATACCCGGCGTGGGATGAGGGAGTGTTTAGCGACCATTTAGGTGAATCCCCCGCGGTTTGCCGCGGGGAGGTACACACGCATGTATTAGGATATTGAATCATGAAAACACGGAGAGATTCTTGTTCCCGATGTTACCAAGAGCAGTAGTTATTACATTGTGTTTCATGCATCTGGCCTGCGCTGCTAACTCAGCAATAGGAAGATCCGAAGAGTGGCTGGCCAAGGGAATGGATCTCAAATACAGGAATCCTGCGGAAGCGATGGCCTGTTTCGTGAAGGCAGTAGAACAGGACGATGGGAATATTGATGCCTTGAGAGAAGCCGGTCTGACAGCGGCGCAAATGCTATATGAATATGACCGTGCTATGGTCTATTTAGACAAGGCAGAGGAAATAGGCAAGGCAGGGCCCGCGCGGGATTATGCAGATATCTTGAGAGCGAAGAGCATTGTCTGTCGGCGTATGGGCAAACTAGATCTGTCAGAGAAACTGTCGCTGGAGTCAAAACGTATTCTTGAGCGGAACAAGTTGGCTTCCACGGACACCTATGCCGATATGCTTATGAATCACGCTTTGATACACCTCGAGAAGGGCGAGAACGACTTGGCTCTTGCGGCAAGCCTTCGCGCGAAGGAACTGAAGGAGAAGATAGGAGTTAGCGATAGTTACCGGTACGCGCTTCTGCTTTCAAATATTGGCGTTGTGCATATGGCATATGGTAAGGATAAGTACGGCTTGGCTGGCAAGTCCTTCAGGGAAGCTAGGAAAACCTTCAAGGCCCTGCGGCTTGACAAGACAATTGGCTATGCGATGGTGATGAGCAATATGGGAATACTGCGTGGCAAGAAAGCCGGGGGTGGAGTAGGTACCTGTTACAAATCCTTCTCTGAAGCTCGTCGTGTCAGGGATGAATTGGGATTATCGGAGACCCATGATTACGCCATGATGATGTTGGACTGGGGTATTTCAGACATGAATAACGGCCGGGGAAGTCTGGTATTGAATGAGCTTTTGGTTGCCGAAAGGGTGTGGAATGCTCTGGGAAAGCGCGACATGGTTAGATATGGCGATCTGATGGGCCTGATTGCGTTTGAGCATACCTGTAGAGGCAAGCTGGAGCTCGGTGGTGAATACTATCGCAGCGCGTATGAAGCGTACGAAAGATCTGGTCAAGATAGTAGGCATAAGGCGCCTGCCAGGGCCAGGGCCGAAGCTCAAGGGGCGTATGGGATAAACGGGTGTGTTTCTGCTCTGGCGAGCACAGACTCTGAGATACGCCGAGTGGCGGTGGCTACACTAAAGAAAAAAAGAAGAATCAGCAGTGCTTTCATCGCGATGATGCTGGATCAAATTGAGGAGGGATTGGCAGAAGATGGAGATGTGTTCTTGGCAACGGGAGCCGTCCAAGTTCTTGCGTCTTTTGGCTCGGAGCCGATCATAGAACAAGTTAAGTCTCGTGATTGCGATGATTATCGCGTCGATGAACAAATAGCATTATTGATTAGCGGTTATGATATAGGGGCCAAGATCTCAGCGGCAAGGATGTTGGTGCGACTGTTGAGTGGGTCGGATAGGTGTGCCAGGATCAACGCGATGCGCGCGATTCGCTGTATTGGTATCTGTGCGGCTGATTCTACGGTAGATGCACTATCTACAATGCTGGATGACCCTGAGCGTGGCGTGAGGGTGGCCGCGGCGGAAGCCCTGGAGGCAATGGAGAATTGTGCGGATGCCGCGATACCCGAGATGGTAAGAGCGTTACGGCGTGATAGTGGCAGCAAAGTGCGGTTGATTTGTGCGAAGGCCCTAGGCAATGTATATCCGACGAAGAGCGCGATAAATGTGCTTGGAGAAGCGGCGAAGAAAGACGACAATAGCGAAGTCCGAGCGGCTGCGGCTGGTTCATTAGAGATGCTTAGCAAGATACCGGCGATCAAGACTAACAAGATTGACGCCGGATTCGACAGCAAGAGCAGGAAGGAGAAATTCAAGATCGTGTCCGCTCTAGGGCTAATGAACCCCGGGAAAAAGGGGGTTGTACCTGCCCTGCTAAAGGTATATAAGAACGAAGAAGTGAAATACAAGGTCATGTTGCATCTTAGTACCGCATGTCATGCGGGCGTACCGTTATTGAACGGCAAAGAAAAACGGGGATGGATGCTTGAGAACGCTTTTTCCGTGATGCAAGACATCTATCGACATAGACCAGACGCTTTCGTTGACATGAGCGACGCGCTGGGGACGATGTCTGCAGATACCAGACTGTTGATGGCCGAACTGTTCGCGAAGACGGAGCGGACCGTTCACAAGAGAGGTTACGCGCTGTTATCCTACGCTGCCAAGCACCATGATCCTGCGGTTAGGAAAAAATGCGTCAAACACCTTCTGTGGCAGATCGGACGTTATTCGCAGTGCGTGAAACTAACGGCAGCGCTACTGTCTTTCGGCGGGGACGATGACCCAGCCATTCGTCTTTCTGTGGCAGAAGGGATTTCAAGGATGGCCGCCAAACGTGAAGAAGTGATACCCCTTTACGAACTAGCTCTGGTAGATGGGGAACGTACACCGGCGCTTTGTGCTGCATACGCTCTGTTCTATCTTGGCCCTGCGGGCCTAGCCTCATTGATAAAAGGGATGGATTCGAGAGATTCCTATATACGGGGTTCTGTTATTAGGCTACTAAGGAGGTATAACCCACATACACCGGCGATAGGCGAGGCGATAGTCATAAGATTGAAAGATGACGATGTCGGTGTGAGGAAGGCAGCGGCAGAGGCGCTCGGCGAGATCGGCATTCGTGCTTGCGCGACTGTCCCCTACTTGGCTTGGGCGTGGCATAGGGATGAGAAGATCTTCATGAAGAAGTATTGTCGGCAGGCCATCGCCAATTTTGGCGACACGGCGTTGGATCACCTCATAGACGGTTTGACGGACGGGGATGTAGAGACACGGATAGCCGTTGCGGAGTACCTGGGGACTATGGGGAACGAGGCGCAAGGGGCGGCGAAGGCCCTCCGCAAGGCATCTGAGGGGGACAAGGATCCAAGTGTACGTTCAGCGGCAAGTCGTACATTGGAGATGATAGGACAATAGACTGCTATGATTGGAAACAGAATCGGCAGCTTCGTTGCAGTTGGTTTCGTGACGTTATGCGTGTCTTTGCCGGCGGAAGCTGCCAGGTTGAGGGTGGCCGTGCTGGATCTAAGGGCATCGGAGGTGCGTGTTCCGCTTTCCCAAGCGGTGAGCGAGCTGATCCGCGTGGAACTGGTAAAGATAGGGGTTTATGATTTTCTGAATCGTAACAGTATGACTGAAGTACTAAAGGAGCAAGCTTTTCAGCTGTCGGACTGTACTACTTCTGAATGTGCTGTCGAAGTTGGCAAGCTGATGAATTGTCGAGAGATGTTTGTCGGTGAGCTTGCAGAAGATGGAAAAGCAGGATTTCAAATATCCATGCAGTGTGTTGATGTCGAGACGACGAAAGTCGAATTCGTGGTCAAGATGACAGCCGCGAACGAGGACCTTTTGCCGAAGACGGCCAGGAACTTGGCCCAAGAGCTGGTGCGAAGGCATCACTGGCATTATTATGATCTAGCGGCAGATAAATGTTTCAGGGAAGGGTTGGAGGGAGGGCGGCTTTTCAAGATTGCGGCTACCCTTGCGATGCGCCAAGATGAGAAATGGGTCTGTCTGCAGAGAGCCCTGATGTGTGAGGAAGGGGCCGCTCGGACCGCAGGAGATTACGAGACCGTCGCGGTTCTAAAAAAGAGGCGTCAGCAGTTACAGCGCAGCATGCAGAGGGAAAGGGAACGCATTCAGCCAAGAACTCAATCCCAAGCGATGCAAGATAAGGTGAAAGAAGCCGAGGAGGCAAGAGACTATATTCTGGCCATCCGTCTTCTAGAGCAGGCACTGGAGTCGGCTGAAAGCGAACCCGACAGGCAGAGGATAAAGGAGCGATTAGCTTTGAATAAGATTCAAATCGCCTTGACAAAGAGCGACTATGAAACGGCAAGCAGCATGTATCGTGAACTCGCACAACGCCACGCCGGACAATTCAACGAGCAACATTACTTGCTACAAGCAGAACTTGTGACTGCCGCCGGGTTGATTGCGGCGGGCGATTATGAAACGGCATGCGGTATATACCAACGGCTGGCAGATGAGAGCGACGAGTTTGAAAGCACTTCGGGGCAGAATTACTACCAAAGGGCACACTTTCTTTACATGGAGAGAATGACTCGCGGGCGGAGTAAAGCCGCTGCGAATGACTACAAGGGGGCGATGAAGTGTTTTCAGGATGCGTCTCTGTTGATGCCGAATGACATTGCGCAGGAGGAGGCGGAGAAGATGATTGCCGAAATGAAGATCAGGATCTATCAGGGCAAGTAGTGCCCCTATGATTGATAAGATGAAAAGTCTACGGGCCATCATCGTATGCGTGGCGATTCTGTTTGCTCTATTGGAAACGGCCGCCGCCAAGAGGCGCGCCGCGATGATGGACCTGGGCTCGTCCCCCGACCTGACCGAGATCGCCCATTCACTATCCAGCATGATCCGCCATGAAGTTACTCGTATCCGCGTACATCATATGCTTGACAGGGAGAACATGGTGGAGCTGTTGAAAGAACATGCTTTACAGGCATCGGGATGCACTTCATCGGCATGCGCGGTCGAGGCAGGCCAGATACTGGATTGTGATATGGTGTTTATTGGAGTGGTGGCGGTATCAGAGCCAGGGCTGGAGGTGCATATAGAGCGTGTGGTTGTAGCAAAGGGGAAAGTGGATTGGGAACTGAAGGCAAAGGTGAAGAAGCAGGGAGAACTCCAGAAGGTGGCGGAGGAGATAGCGGCCAAGATAGCGGCTGAGGAATATGAGGTATTGATGGGGGATGCTAAGGCCGAGGAGAGTGCCGGAGCGTATTATGATGCGGGGTCCATATATAGCAAGGCGGGAAGGATAAGCCGGAATGCTGAGAAAAGCTCCTATGCTTATTACAGGGCGAAGCGGATGTCTTGTCGCACAAAAGGGGATAGGTCCACAAACGATACCGTCAAGGAATTGGAAAGATATGCCTTGTTGACGAAATCAGCCAAGATGCGAGCACAGGCACTCTTCGACGCGGAGCTGGTTATGGCTGAAGCGTATTATGATGCGAAGGATTTTCGTGGGGCAAGCAGATACTTCAAGAAAGCCGCCGACCGCGCGCCGGATAAGCTGCAGAAAGCGGAGGTGGTCAGTAGGGCGAAGAATGCGGATGAAGGCTATCGCGTCTTGATGGATTTGAAGAGCAAACAGGCGACAGGATCGAGCCGCCCGTTCCTGGATAGAATTGGCTACGCGTGTTTTGCGTTCAAAGATAAGATTTGGATTATTGGCGGCAAAGAGAAGTTCGTGCATGAGCATAACGCCCAGGATCTTTATTACGCGGACGTGTGGTGCTCTAGTAATGGCAGGAAATGGAAGCTTGTTAAGGAAGAGGCGCCGTTCGAGCCGCGCCTTTATCATGAGTGTGTGGCCATGGATGACAAGATCTTCCTTATCGGTGGGCGGGATGGCGTGAGAGGATTCGATGATGTCTGGATTTCAAAAGACGGCTCGAAATGGACACTGGCGACAACACACACGGAGTTCTCTTCCCGATATGACTCGCACCTCGTTACGGATGACGATAGCCTGTGGTTGTTCGGGGGCCGGCGCATAGAGGATGAGTATACATCCCTGAATGATATGTGGGGCTCCAATGATGGAAGGATTTGGCGTGGCCTGGATGAGCTTCCGGGCGAACGGACTGGCTACGCTGGTTTCGCGCACGCGGGGAAGATATGGTTTATTGGCGGGATAGGAAACGATGGTAAGAAGAGCGATGTGTGGTTCTACTCGGATGAAGGAAAGTGGCGATTGGCGACGGCGGATGGGGGCTTTGGCCGTAGAACGGCGCATACTGCTGTGGCTTTCAAGGGCAAGATGTGGTTGATAGGGGGAAGCGGGGGATTGGAAATCGCTAGTGATGTTTGGTGGTCTGCAAATGGCATTGATTGGACTGAAGCAACGCACGATGCCGGCTTCACGGGCCGCATGGGCCACACGTGTCTTGTGTTTAGAGACAAGATATGGGTGATTGGCGGACACGAGGAAGATTATACACCATTAGATGATATATGGTGTTCGGAGGATGGAGTGAATTGGGGACAGGTTCAGAGTGATTAGTATCTGGGGGACGCTCCTTATCTGGTCCAGTTACCGACGATCCGCCGCCATTGGCGGTTTTCTTTTTTACACGATATACTCTGCTCTGGGTACGGCCGCTCCGGGAGTGAAAGAAATAAGTAGGGGACGGTTCGCAGCTGGTCAAGTTAGACTTGTACGGGGAATAGAGCGCCGGGGGCTAAGCCCCCGGCGCTAATGACTTTAGGCGTTTTTGTTGGGAATGTGGGGGGAGGACGGCATCGGAAGGCCGTCTTTTCTTGATATATAGCAAATAACGGTTGATAAATCGGCACTCTTGATTGATAATGGAAAGCTGAACGAGGGCATCTATTTTCAAAAGAATTTCGCCACACCCCCATTTTTGTCAGGGGGCGGTGCTATAGTGGTGGTATCAGCGAGGAGCTGAGATAGGAATTATTAAAGAGGAGAAAGTCATGGCGAGCGAAAAGCAGAAGGCGTTGGAAGTGGCGATGCTGCAGATCGAGAAGGCGCACGGCAAGGGGTTGGTGATGAAGCTGGGGGAGATGAAGCGGCAGGACGTACAGAGCATCTCCACGGGCTCGCTGTCGCTGGACATAGCCATCGGCATCGGCGGGGTGCCGCGCGGGCGGGTGGTGGAGCTCTTTGGCCCGGAGTCAGCGGGCAAGACCACGCTGGCCCTGCACCTGGTGGCCGAGGCGCAGAAGGCGGGCGGCACCGCCGTATTCATTGACGCCGAGCACGCCCTCGACCCGGACTACGCCGCGGCGCTGGGGGTGAAAGTAGACGATCTGATCATCAGCCAACCCGACAGCGGCGACCAGGCCCTACAGATCTGCGAGACGCTGGTGCGCAGCGGCGCCGTCGACCTGATCGTGATCGATTCCGTCGCCGCCCTCACGCCGCGGCAGGAGATAGAGGGCGAAATCGGTGACACGCACGTGGGACTGCAGGCGCGCCTGATGTCCCAGGCCCTGCGCAAGCTGACCTCGGTCGTGCACCAGACGAACACCACCGTGGTCTTCATCAACCAGATCCGCATGAAGATCGGCGTGATGTTCGGTAACCCCGAGACCACCCCGGGGGGACGGGCGCTGAAGTTCTATGCCTCGGTGCGGCTGGACATACGGCGCATCGAGACCCTGAAGCGGGGCACGGAAGCCTACGGTATCCGCGCCAGGGTAAAGGTGGTCAAGAACAAGGTCGCGCCGCCGTTCCGCGCGGGGGAGTTCGACATCATCTACGGCGAGGGGATCTCGCGCGAGGGAGACATCATCGATATGGCCCTGGAGCAGGGCCTGATGGTCAAGTCCGGCACCTGGTTCTCTTACGGTTCACGCAAACTGGGCCAGGGCAAGGACTCGGTGCGCGAGCTCTTGAAGGAGAACCGCGAGTTGCGCGCTGAACTGGAGGAGAAGATCATGGCCAAGGCCTTCGGCATGGATGAGAAGGAGGAGGCGCAAGAGAGCGGCAAGGCGGCGGCAGATAAAGAGACCGGCGAGGTGGCGGTAGACAAGGAGACCGGCGAAGTGCTGGAGCCGAAGAAGAAGAGCCGCAAGGAGAAGGCGAAGGCGAAGAGTTAAGCTGTCGGCGGGTGATAGAGAACAGGGCGCGATCCCGTACTTTGAGAATTGAAACGGGACGCGCCTTTTCTTACGGTAACATTATCGTGCTTAAGAAGATAATCAAAGACTATTTGCGCCGCCGTCCCGAGCTGGTATCTGCCCTGCGCGGCGTGGCGCGGCAAGGCGACTCGCTGTGCCTGGAAGGCCTCGTGGGCGGGGGCAAGGTTTTTGCCATAGGCCTTGCCGCTGCGGCGGGGCTGAAGAAGATGGCGGTGGTCTGCCCCGACATAGACTCGGCGCTGGCCCTGGTGGGTGAGTTGGGCGCCTACGACCTGGGGGAGACGCGGCTGATCATGCCGCGTCGGCAGACGGTGCCCGGGTCGCAGCCGAACGCGGAGGAACGCGAGGAACTGATCCTTGGCCTGCATGCCCTGGCCGACGGCGCCGCAGGTGTGGTGGTGATGCCGCTGGAGTCCCTGCGCCTGGCGTGTCCACCTGCCGCCGAGTTGCGCCGCGCGGTGATTCTCCTGGAGAAGGGCGGGGGTTTCGAATTCGAGGACCTCTTGCGCCGCCTGGATGACTACGGCTACCGGCGGGAAAAGGTGGTAAGCGAGGCTGGCGAATACTGCGTGCACGGCGGCATCGTCGATGTTTTCCCCCCCGGTTTGAGCTGGCCCCTGCGTCTGGAGTTCTGGGGGGACAAGCTGGAGTCCCTGCGCACCTTTGACCCGGCCAGCCAGCGTTCGCGCGGGCGTCTGAAACGGGCGCGTATCCTTCCCTTCGCTATCGGCGGCAAGGTGAAATTGTTAGACTACCTGCGGGGATGGACCCTGGTGCTGGAGGAACCGTCGCGGCTGAACGGCGAGGCGGGGTGGAGCCCACTGTTGGCGCGCGCCACGGCGAAAGCGGCGAAGGGACTGTTGTGCCTGAGCCGCGGTCGCCGGGAGGGGAGCGATGTCCCCTGTATCGACCTGGGACTGAAGAGCGGCGACCACTACCGCGGCCGTTTCGAGAACCTGCGCGATGAGCTCAAGGCCTGGAAAGAGAGAGATGGCGCGGTCTACCTGCTTTGCGAGAACGAGGGGGAGGAGAAACGCTTGCGCGAGCTGTTGCTGGAGGGCGGCGCCGCCGCCGCCGCGAACGTAGGCCAGGCGGCGATCAGCGAGGGCCTCGTGGACGAGCACGCGGGGATGGTCATTCTTCCTTACCGCCAGCTCTTCGACCGCTACCGTTGGCGGCGCTCATATCTGCCGCGGCGGAAGGTGCACGGCGGCGGGCCGCGCCTCACTGACATAGAGCAGGTCGCTGCGGGGGACGCCGTGGTGCATCCCCACTACGGCATCGGGCGTTACGCCGGCATCGAGACGATCGAGAGCGGCGAGGGGCGGGGTGACTACATCGTTGTTTCCTACGCCGAGGGGGAGACCCTTTACCTGCCGGTGGCTCGGCTCAACCTGTTGCAACGTTACGTGGGAGGGGACAAGCCGCGCATTTACCCCCTGCGCGGGGACGCCTGGGAGAAGGTCAAGGCACGTACGAAGCGGTCGATCAGGGACATGGCCAAGCAGCTGCTCAAGCTGTACGCACGTCGCAGCAACACCCGCGGTCACGCCTTCAGGGCCGACAGCGTCTGGCAGAAGGAATTCGAGGAAGCCTTCCCCTACCAGGAGACGCCTGACCAGCTACGCGCCTGCCGCGAGGTGAAGGCGGACATGGAGAGCCGGCGTCCCATGGACCGTTTGATCTGCGGCGACGTCGGCTTCGGCAAGACCGAGGTGGCGATGCGCGCGGCCTTCAAAGCCGTGCGGGAAGGAAAACAGGTCGCCGTGCTGGCCCCGACCACGGTGCTCGTGGAACAGCATTTGCGGACCTTCAGGGAGAGGCTGGCTGATTACCCTATTGTGACGGAGTCCCTTTCCCGTTTCAGGAGACGCAAAGAGCAGAAGGACATCCTCGCCAGGCTGGCGGGGGGCGAGGTCGACATCATCGTCGGCACCCATCGCCTGCTGGGGAAGGACGTGGTCTTCAAGGACCTTGGCTTGCTGGTGATCGACGAGGAACACCGCTTCGGCGTGACGCACAAGGAACGCTTGAAGGAGATGCGCTGTGATGTAGACGTGATCGCCATGACGGCCACGCCGATCCCGCGCACGCTGAACATGTCCCTGCTCGGCATCCGCGACCTAAGCTTGATAGAGACGCCGCCCCGCCAGCGGCGGGCGGTGGAGACATACGTGGTGCGGGAGGAAGACGGACTGCTACGGGATGCCGTGCTGCGCGAGATGGCGCGGGGCGGACAGGTTTTCTTCCTGCATAACCGCGTGCGCAGTATCGCGGCCAAGGCCGACCACCTGGCTCGCATCCTGCCGGAGGCGCGCCTGGCTGTGGCCCACGGTCAGATGCCCTCCTCCCACTTGGAGGCGGTGATGTACCGTTTCTACATGGGGGAATACGATGTGCTTGTCACCACGAACATCATTGAATCCGGCCTGGACCTACCGCAGGTGAATACGATCATCATCAGCAACGCTTGGCAGTTTGGGCTGGCCCAACTCTACCAGTTGCGGGGCAGGGTGGGGCGAGCTGACCGGCAGGCCTACGCTTACCTTTGTGTCCGCTCGCCCGAGCTCCTGAGCGACGAGGCGCGCAAGAGGCTGGAGGTGATAGAGGAATGCTCGCGTCTCGGCTCCGGTCTGCAAGTGGCGATGAGGGACCTGGAATTGCGCGGCTCGGGCAACCTGCTCGGCGCCGAGCAGCACGGATACATAGACACTGTCGGTTACCAGATGTATTGCCGCCTGCTGAGGGAGGTGGGGCTGGAGCTGAGGGGGGAAGAACCCCTCGTGGAAAAGGAGCCCGTGGAGGTGGAGTTGCCGCTCGAGGCCTATCTCGAACATCACTACATAGACGATGATTCCCTGCGCCTGAGGTGTTACCGCCGCCTCGCCGCCTGCGGCACGGGGAAAGAACTGGCAGACATAGGGCGCGAGCTCGTAGACCGCTTTGGGCCGTTGCCGCCTGCCGGCGAGAACCTTCTCGCCGTGGTCGGTCTGAAGATCAGGGCGGCGCGCAGCGGCGTGCGCCGCCTGCGCCTGGCACGCGGATACCTGTATCTCGAGTTCTGCTCGGCGCGCGAGCGGTCCGGTTGCCTCATGGCAAGATTGCGGCAGCGCTTCGGCCGGGACTTCGAGGTGGCTAAGCCCGGCGCCGTGCGCATCAAGGTCTCCTCCTGGCCGCAGACGGAGATCGTTGATAGGATTGAGAAGATCATCGGCAGCTAGGAGTTCCCGCCGTTGCCCCTGCGCCCCCATGTCTTCCTGTCGGCAGACAGGAATGGGGGCAGACGGAGGGGCTATGGCGGGCAGGCGGGACCCGGGGTTCGGGATTCAGGCAAAGCGACCCACTACCTAGAAATGAGGTTTACATGGGGGTGCATAATATATAGAATGTATGTTCTACAGAAACCAGGCCAAGTGGCCGGATACGAGGAAAGAGCATGAATAGAGTCTTGGCGGGAATTATGGCGCTGATAGTGGTCCTGTCGGTCTCCTGTTCGCGGCAGAGACCGAAACGAGTGGTGGCGCGGGTAAACGGGGACGAACTCACGCTTTCTGATTTTCGCTTCCGCTTGGCTGCTTTGCCGCCGCAGATGCAGGTCTTCTACGCTTATGAGGGGGGACATCGCGAGTTTCTGGACAACCTGGTGGAACAGAAGCTTCTCTACCAGGAAGCGAAGAGACGGCGGATCGATGAGGACGTGGTGATAAGGAGCAGGATAGATAATTACGTGGAGCAGACGAGGGTGACCATCGAGCGGAACATTACGAAACTGAAAGAGCGCCTGGAAGACCTGGAGGTAACGGTCGAGGAGAACCTGCTGGCCAAGGAGATGCTGGACAGGGCGAAGCCGGGGACGATGGAAGTGAGCGAGGAGGAGATAGAGGAGTATTACGAGAAGATGAAAGCCCGGGTCCAGAAGGGTGACCCGTCCGCGCAGGTCCCGGACCTGGGGCTGATTCGCAAGGAACTCCGCCAACAGCTGGCAAAGAAGAAATTCGTAGAGAGGCTGAAGGGAGACGCGGAGCTGGAGATATTCTATGAGAAACTGGGCCCCGAGTTGCAGTGAGGAGATAGTGAGGCCAAGCACGGCAGTGTAACCACAGAGCCACCCGCCTTCGTCGCCCCTGCGTCTGCCCCCATTCCTGTCTTCCGACAGGAAGACATGGGGGCGCAGGGGCTACGGCGGACAGGCGCCGAACACGGAGGAACGGCTGGGAGACAGTTTTTCTCAAGGATAGGAATGATGTTTTCAATTACAGCGGGAAAGAGAAGAAGACTTCTGCGTGAACTCCGTACCGCCGTGGTCAATTCCAGGACAGGTGGTGTCGATACTGTTCTGTTTGTTGTGCTCGTTGTGTTCTCCATTTCCTCTCTCATCGCGGCGAAGAAGATCCCTGCTCCAGGGGAGAAAGGCGGCGAGGCAAGAAACCGATTTGCCAGCAAACAGGTGCTGGCCAGGATCAATGGCGAAGAGTTGACCTTCGAGCAATACGACGATATGACGCGCATGGTGGAGTTCCGCTACGAGAGCCTCAGCGCGCGCAGGGTGCAGGAGATAAAGAAGGACTTCTTTACCCACCTGGTGGAACGGCGGCTCCTGGTGCAGGAGGCAGGGCGGAACGGCATCTCCGTAAAGCCGGAGGAGATGAAGGAGCGCCTGCGGAGAGACCGGGCCGGTCACGAGGAGGTGGAATTCAGGGAGCTCTTGGGCGAGATCGGGCTTGACTATGACCACTACTGCCGGCTGGTCTATGAGGGCGTGATGATAGAGAAGTTCCTCGCTAAGCGCCTGCGGCGTAAGGGGAGGGTGCGGCAGCAGGAGATAGATGACTACTACTTCCGCCACTTGGGGGAATTCGCGCGCAGGAACAGGGTGCGGGCACTGCATATCTTCGTCACCAGCAAGCGGCAGGCGCGCGTATTGCTGGCCAGCTTGAAGCACGGGGCGGACTTCAAGGAACTGGCGCGGCGCAAATCGCAAGGCGGGGAGGCGGCTAGCGGCGGCGACCTGAGGTGTTTTCAGCGCGAGGAGATGCCGGTCTTTTTCTTCGACAACTGCTGGGCCCTGCCTCGGGGCGGACTCAGCGGGGTGATAA
>CBDVCL010000007.1:0-14005 GCA_965372475.1 uncultured bacterium
TTGGCACGAACAAGGTCCGCTACCACGTGCCGGAATGGCAGGTATACGAGACGGACCATTTCAAGGTCCATCTCTACGGTCCCTGGAATGACATGGCGGAAGAGATCTGCCGCATATGCGAGGAGGCCTTCCTCAAGGTGACGGTGATCCTTCAGCATACGCCGCGAAAAAAGATCCCGCTTTTCGTCTATGACTCCGAGATCGATTTCTGGGGGACCAATATCACAGACGCACCGCTGGGACCGGGGGTGGGGGGCTTCACGGAAAGCCTGAAGAACAGGGTGGTGATACCCGTGGGAGCGTCCCTGCAGGCTTTCGAATCCGTCGTAACTCACGAGGTCGCGCACGCAGTCCAATTCAGCATCCTCTACGGTGACGACATGCGCGCCTTTCAACTGTTGCGTTCTATATTCGTGCCCACTTGGGTAATGGAAGGAACGGCGGAGTACTGTGCCGAAGATTGGGACGCTACCGGTGAGATGGTGTTGCGCCAGGCGGTGCTCGCGGGCGAGACCATCCCGCCTGACAAGCTGGACTCCTTTACGCTGCTCGGCGACAAGGTCTACCTCGGCTACAAACAGAGCCAATCCCTGGTCGATTACATCGCCGCCCAACGCGGCCGCAGCAAGATAGCCCTGTTGATCAAGGGCTACACCAAGCAGATGTCCGCGGACCAGATCATTGACGAGATATTCAGCGATGAGAGGGATGAGCTTGTGCGTGAGAAGAGGTCGCGGGAAAAGCTACGCTACAAGTTTAATGACCTCTGCCGCGACTGGTTGCGGCAGAAGCAAAAAGAATACTGGAGGCAGGTCTCTGAGCTGGAGATCGAGGGCATGGAGAAACAGGTGCTGCGGACAAAGCAGCGCAAGAGCGGCCGCGCTACGACACCGCGCTGGTCACCGGACGGAAACTGCCTGGCTTTCTTCGCCAGGCAGGGGGCAGACACGCGCCTCAAGCTCTATTATCCGGCACGCGGCAAGGAGAGGACGGTATTTAAGGGAAGACGCTACCAGGTGGTGAGGACCGATTCCTTGAGCTGGTCAGCCGACGGAACATGCTTGGCGCTGGCCGCCCTGAAGGGAGACGCTTACTTGCTGGTGCTGGTAAGTGTAGAGGGCGGCGTGGAGGAGAGGCGCATCGGCAAGGGGCAGCTAAGACAGCCGTGCTTTTCGCCGGACGGCGGCCGCATAGCTTTCATTGACCGCGGCAGCGAGAACGGTGACCTGTATGTATATCACTTGGCCTCGGGGACGCTGCTCGCTCTCACCCCTGGTGAGGCGAGGGACTCGTCGCCTTTCTGGCGGTGCGACGAAAGCATCTGTTTCATCCGCGTCGACGAAGAGGGCAGCGCTTTCATGCAGATAAGCGCCGCGGGCGGCGAGGCGAGCGAACTCTATCGCGACGGGAACATGAAGAGGTCCGCCGCGTTTTCACCTGACGGCAAGTCGATAGTCTACGTTAGCGATGTAGGCGGGGTGCCTAACGTGTTCTCGCTCGAGCTGGAGAAGAAGAAGATGATGCGCCTCAGCGCCGTTCAAGGCGGTGCCTTTTCTCCCAGTGTGTCCCCTGACGGGAAATTGGTCGCCTTCAGCGAATACATGGGACGCGCCAGCAAGCTATGTGTCGTGCGCGTCTCGGCGGGCGTCGTAGTGGACCCACGAAAGGAGAGCGTGGAGGATATTGCGGCGAGAGTTGTCCCGGCATCGGCTCGAAAGGCGATTGAGACGCGGCGGCAGAAGAATGGCGGCGAGGTCTTGCGAGCAAGCGCGCTCTTGACGCCGATGGTGGAACTCGAGGAGCTTGAGGCCGATGGATCGTCCGCGCATGCGGCCGATCACGAAAAGGCGGAAGAGCCCGCCGACGAAAAGGCGGCTGGCGCGCCCGCACTTCCCGCGCAGCTGACGATGGAGGCAAGCAACCGCAGCGTGCTGCTTTCCTGGCAGGCGCCGCAAGAGGATGCCCCGGAAGTGAAGCACTACCGCATCTACCGCCGCCATGGTGAAGAAGGATGGAGACAGGTATACGAGACCGTGAGTCCTGAGGCCACCAGTTTCGTCGACCGTGAGCTGGAAAACGGGGAGCAATACGAGTACATGGTGGTTGCGGTCAACGCGGCAGGAGCCAGCCTGCCGAGTGATATCGTCAAGGGAGTGCCGCAGTTGAATATATCACAGCATCCCTATGACATCGACATGAGCACCGACCTGGTCTTCCTGCTGCTAAGCTACGACGCGCGCGCGGGGGTGGTGGGGATGGGATTCTATCGTACCAGCGACATGCTTGGCAACCACCGCCTCTCTCTTTACATGGATTCACTTCCCGACGTGCGCAGGGGAGGCAGGCTTAATTACCAGTACCTGAAGCACCGCCTGCAGATGGGCCTCGACTTTTACTACATGGAGAACCAGTATTATGTCTACGACTTCTATAATAACGCGATCCACGACCAGCTCTGGGAAGACGTGTTTGGCGGGGAACTGATGGCTGAGTACCCTCTGGACCTCTGGCATCGCCTTGAAGTGGGTTTCAGTTCGCGCAAGGTCTCGGGCGGCTTGCGAAGTGAGGGGGTTCTTTTTGAAAGGGACATCACAAAGGACCTTCTCGTGCTGGGTGTAATAAACAGCGTCTCATGCGCGCTCGTGCGCGAACGGGTCAGCTTTCACGGCATGGAGGAAGTCAACGGCACCCGCGGCAAGCTGGGCACTACTTTCGCTTCATCCTACCTGGGAGGGACCGCCAGTTTCAACAACTACTTCTTCGATTACGAGATATTTCGCGCGCTCTGGGCCCTGGAACAGCCGCTCGTAGGCGCTTTGCGCCTGTTCGGGGTGAATTCCGTCGGCCATAACCGCGTCAAGGTGTATTCGGGCGGCGTGGACACGATACGGGGCTTCGGCTACGCTTCCTTTGCCAGTTCCATGGTCTGCATTTTGAATGCCGAGATAAGGACGCCGCTGCTGCCTAACCTTCATTTGGCGCTCTGGCCCCTGAATTTCTTCGTGCTTGACGAGGTGCGCTTGGCCCTCTTTTACGACTTGGGGATCCTCGCCGACCGTTTCCACGAGGTTTCCAGGCGGAGTACGGTACAAGGCGCCGGGATAGGGTTCCGCTTCTACTGCTATCTCTTCGCCCGGCAACCATTGATCCTGCGCCTGGAGATAGCAAGGCCTATCGACCGCGAGGCAGAGGAGAGATACCAGTTCTCGCTGGGACGGATGTTTTAAACGCGGATTTCGGCCCCCGCGTCTGCCCCCATTCCTGTCTTCCGACAGGAAGACATGGGGCATGGGGGTTCAGCGTAATCAGCGCTTCCAAGCGCTTCCGGTTTTGGCTTGACTTTTGCGCGGATCTAGAATAATATAGATAACGATTGGTTGCAAAGGAGGGTAAGTGCCGCTAAAATTAAGCCTCGCCGGCTTGCTCTGTTTGTTGTCGTGCCCGCTGGAGGCCGAGTATACTACGGGTGGATTGAACGGGTTATTCTTGCTGAATAATACCAGGGTAAGCGACGCTGGGATCGTATGCCTGGCGCCGCAAATGGCCTACGAGGACTACGATGGCGGCACTGCCCTCAGGTTCCTGATAAACGGCAACTATGGCATAGGTGATAACGCCGAACTGGGGCTATGCCTGCCTATCGTCAGGGCCTCTAACGGTGGCTCAGACACAGGCATAGGAGATATCAGTGTCGCCGGTAAATATCGTTTTCTCAGGCAGAAAGAGGGAAAACCGGCGATCGCTGCTGTGGCGAGGCTCGACCTGCCCACGGCAGACGATGCCAAGGGCCTGGGAGACGCGCTTGATTTCCTTGCATCGGCTGTAGGTGATTACACGGTCGGGGACGTTGACCTCAGCGGCGAGATCGGCGTGGCGATGTGTGGGGACATAGAAGTTGAGCAATTAGACATACCTGGGCCCGGCAAGATCAAGAATGACAAGATCAAATATGAAATCAATAGGGGGAACTATCTTTTCCTGGGCGGCGGCGCCAGCTATCCAATAAACGAGAAGCTGGACGTTCTCGGGGAGTTGTTCCTGAACGGCCTCAACGGCCGAGCTGGCGGGGGACACGTGCTCAACGCGGGTGTTTCCTACTCGTTGGGGGAAAGGACGATGTTGAAGGGCGGCCTGCTGATAGGCCTGGAGGATCAAGCGCCAGATTTCGGCTTGATCGTTGGTTTCGGACACGCGTTCTAGGACATAGATGTTGACGAAATCAAGAGCGGTAAAGCACTTCGAACAGTTCACTGACCAGGACTGGTTCAATCTCGAGGCCCAGAGCCGAGTGTGTTCATTCAAGGCAGACCAGGTCATATTCAAGGACGGCGCTAAGGGCAAAGAGATGTTTATCATCCTCGAGGGCGAGGTACAGGTGCATAAGAATGTATCCGGCAGGGACGTGCTGATTGCCTCGCTGGGCCAAGGCGACGTGTTTGGCGAGATGGCCATCCTTGAGGATATGCCCCGTTCAGCCGAGGTAAGGGCCAAGACAGACTGTTCCATGTTGTGCATAGCCGCGGATAACCTCGCGCGTCTGCGCGACAAATGCGACGCTACCGCGCTAAAGCTGATGGACGTGATGATAATCGAGCTTTCCCACCGCATCCGGGAGGCGAACAAGAGCATGGAGATAGTAAAGTTTTGGATAACCTAGTGAGAAAGGGAGGGATAAAGTGAGCGGAATTTTCAAATCAGCGCACGTGTTAGTTTTCATGATAGCAGTGGTACTCGTCGCCTTCCCCCTCTCCCCTTCTCTTTGCGCGCAGGATGACGACGAGGACGTGGAAATCATTACCATGGATGAAGACGAGTTCCTTCCCGATGACGAGGAGGAAGATGACATCGACGAGATCGAGGACATCGAGGAGGTAGAGCTCGAGATGGACGATGTCGAAGAACCGGAGCCGACGATCGCCGCCACCGCAGTGCCCTCGATGAGCATGCGCGAGGCATATCGGCAGGGCATCGTGTGTTATAAGCAGAAGAAATATGACCTGGCGCTTGAGTACCTGACCAAGAGCTGTACCCTGCCCGGCGGCGTGGACTGGCTCTACGGTGAGGCGCACGCCATGCGCGGGATCATTTACCAGTATTTCAGCAAGGATCCTGAGAAGAACAAAAAGGCCTACGCGGCGTACCGTAATGCGCTTGAATTCGACAAGAAGAACAAGACCGCGCGCAAGCACGTGTACCAGGTAGAAGGGAAGTAACCAGGGCAAAGCCCGTTAAGTGAAAAGCAGGCCGTAGCCGCGGCCTGCTTTTTTCTATCCACAGATTAGACAGATGGATTTGAGTGGAATTATTCAAGCAACCATCGTTAAGAGTCGGCTTACGCTGAGAGGTGGGCCGCGCCGCACGTCATCGCGATGAAAAGACGCATCACGAAGAAAAATACTAGCGACGAGCGACGAGCGACGAGCGACGGACCGAGGCCCCGCGTCGTGATATCCCACGGCCTTGGCCCCTACCGCAACACGCTCAAGGTGTTGAAGGGCCTTGAATTGCCCGCCCTTAGAGGCCGGCGGGTACTGCTGAAGCCAAACGCCGGGCGGTTCGTGCCATCGGCTAAGGGCATCACCACGCACCCGCAGGTGGTCGCCGCGGCAGCGGATTTCTTTCTCGAGTGCGGCGCCGAGATACTGCTGGGGGACAGCCCGATCCTTGGCGTCAAGCCACTCAGCAACCTGGAGATCGGCGGCTACGCTAAGGTTGCCCGCGAGCGTGGTATCGAGATGATCGACGTCGATAAGCCGGCCGCGATAAATATAGCGATAAGCGGCGGCAGGGCGATAAAGCACCTGCGTGTATGCAGGGTGTGGTCGCAGGTTGACTACGTGGTCTCGATACCCGTGATCAAGACGCACATGCATACGCAGGTGTCGTTGAGCCTTAAGAACATGAAGGGGTTACTGCGCCGCCGCGAGAAGGTGCGCCTGCACCAACTGCCCCTGAAGAAGAGATCGGGTCGCGAGGTGAAGATGCTTGACATCGCCATAGCGGACTTGAGCACCGTTCTGCCCCCGCACCTGGCACTTATCGACGGCAGCGTGGGGCAGGAAGGCCTTGGCCCCAGCGCCGGAAACCCCAAAAAGCTCGGCCTCGTGCTGGGCAGCGTGGATTATCTTGCCGCAGATGCCGTCGCCTGCTTCCTCATGGGGATAAGTGCAAGCAAGGTACACCACTTGCGCCTTGCCGCGGCGAGGATGGGCAGGACGCTCGACCTGGCAGGTATTGACGTTAAGCCCGGCGATTTCCGTAAACTGCGCAAACGTTTTGTCTTGCCGCCGCGCAAGCTATCGCTCAGCTTCCCGGGCATGAAGCTTCAGGACAAAGACGCCTGCAGCGCGTGTCTCTCTACGATCTTTGCCTTCCTTAGCCGCTACCAACGCGAGCTTGACTATATGCTGAAAGAAGAAGAACTGAAGCTCGCCACGGGTAGCGGCATCAGAGAGGTAAGCCCAGACACCTTCCTCGTCGGCAATTGTGCGATCCAGGCGGCAAAGCAGGGCTTCGATGTGAAAGGCTGCCCTCCCGTCCCCTCGCAGATCTTCGAAGCCATCAAGAAGCACCGCTAGTTTTCGTAATCTCTTGATTCCGCCGCGGCAGCGTCCGGGCCCGGTGCGGCAGGGGTCATTGCAGGTAGCCGATTGATTTTAGGTTGTCGATGATATGTTTGTCCATGGGGGAGGCGGCGCTGTCGTCCGCGTTCCCAGCCAGAAAGCCATAGCTTGCGATGTATGAGGCGGGTCGGTCTTCGAGATAAGCGGGAACGAATGCGGCGGAAATGATCTTGCCGCGAATATCGTGAGGTAGAGGCTGGTCGAGAAGATGAAGTATGGTGGGAAAGATGTCGTAGATGTTGCTCGGCGGCAGGCGCAGGCGCTTGCGCGTCATCGGACCCGAGATCACGAGCACGCCATTGGGCCCGTGACATTCGGTGTCAGTCAATTTCCAAAATACGTCGCGCGAGGCATCCTTGTTCTTTGAGCGGAAGCCATGGTCGGAAACGAGGATGATGACCTTGTTCGGCCAGGGCAGGTCAAGAAAGAACCCCAGCAGTTCATCCGCGTATTCGTAGTAACCATAAATGGCGTTGCCGTAGTCGCGGTAGTGTTCCTCGGGTATGCCGCTGAAGCCTTCCGCACTCATAGCCGGCCAAAACCAGTGCTGCATGGTATCAACGCCCTGAAAATATACTGCGCTGAAGCGGGGCATGCGTTGAGGAAGCAGGCGCTTGGCTACACGGTGAATAGTCAAGTCGCGGCAGTAGGGCCAAAACCAGCGCCTCTTGAAATTGCGCCAACCTCGCTTTGCCTGGATTGCCTCTTTCTCTTCGGCGGAAAGCATACGATCGGTGACGATAAGATCAGACAGAGAATCGAAAAGCTCCTCAGGATATGTTCGCTGAGGGAAATCGAAATCAGGATTCGAGCCGACATACCAGCCGTGCTCCTCGTTGACATAGACGGGCCAAAAGTAGTCGCTTACAAGAAAACCGTTGACCGGCCTTGATGGCCAGGTAGCCCACCAGTTTATCACGGCGCAGGAGAGGCCCGCGGCCGAGAAGATGTCCCAGAGGCGTGGACAGCGCACCTGCTTGCTGTTGATAGGACGCCGCACGCCATAGCTGTCCTCGTACACGAAGTCGATTACGCCATGCTCGCTGCGTGGACGCCCGCTGGCAATCGTGGTCCAGAGACAAGGGGACAAAGAGGGCTCCTCGCTCTGCAGAAGCCCGGAACTACCGTTATCTGCGAGCCGCTTAAGGTTCGGCAGGCGGCCTTGCTGCCAAAGGCGGTGGATGATACTCCATTCCATGCCGTCCACGCCGATGAGGATGACACGGACATCCTCCTCCTGGCGACCGCAGGAAGAGATCATCAAAAGGAGCGATAATATGGCTATCAGCTTCTTTGACCGCATAGGCCCGGGTAAGTTCTATATTATTTTCATTATACGCATTATTAGCGGAAAATCACACTGTAATGCTGCCTGCAACAAAAACTTGATAATAGCTGCGGATTTTGAGACAATATTGCCTGCCTTGTGGGTAACGGGCTATTTTCCCTCGCCGAGTAGTTCGCAGAGATCGCCGAACCCCCGCGCCCCCATGTCTTCCTGTCGGAAGACAGGAATGGGGGCAGAAACGGGGGCCTCCGCGAGCCAAAGGAACCCACTACCACATTTTGACTCGCTCGATCAATGGGCTCGATTTGGAACACGACGAGGATTGAGATAGGCCGCTACAGCCTGAAGCTTAAGAAGAACAGGCGGGGGCGCGGCGTAAAATTGGCTCATTTGAGCGATTGGCACGGCAAGCGGTTCCCACAGGGAAGCGGCTATATCCACAGCCTGCTCGCGCGGGAGAAGCCGGATGTCGTGTTGATAACAGGAGACTTACTGCACGGCAGGCAGAAGCTCTCCGTTGTAGCCGATGAGCTGAAACCTATCGGCCGTACGTTTCCGTGCTATTACGTGCACGGCAACAATGAGCATTACCACCGCAGGACAAGGGAAGTGGAACGCTTCCTTGGCCGGGCCGGGATCACATTGCTGACGAACCGCGCCCGGCGGTGCCGCGGTGTATGCTTCGTTGGCATTGACGATATTATCGAAGGCAGGCCTGACACCGTGACTGCCTTCAAAAAGACAAAGAAGCACGAGACGCTGGTTGTGATCAGCCTCTCACCGGGGTTGTATCGCCGCTTGCTGGAGGAGGGAAGGCAATTCGACCTTTTCCTCTGCGGACATACCCACGGCGGCCAGCTCTGTCTGCCCGGGGGCTCACCGCTGAGTATTGACAGCCCGGGGGTGCCTTTGCGTCTCGGACGGGGATGGCACAAGATAGGCCCCGGCTGGATGCTAGTGAACAGGGGATTGGGCGAGCATTTTATAAATTTGCGCCTTTTCTGTCCCCCGGAACTGGCGATAATCACACTTCTTTGAGATAGGAGCCAAAAGATGAGAAGAATCATTGTTGGGATGGTGGCACTGTCGCTACTCCTGGCCCTGGGACCGTTGGCGGCGGTCCGGGCAGAGGACGAGCTTGAGGGACTGCCGGAGATGCCTGGCCTTGATGATGAGCTGGGTGGCGGGGAGGAGCTGCCTCCCCTGGAGGGTTTCGAGGCACTGGGCGAGCCGGAGCCGATGGACGATGGCCTGGCGGGAATTCTCGGGGACGAGCCGCTTCCTCCTGACATAGAGGATGATGCTCCGGCACCGTTTGAGGATCTTGGCATGGGTGAGGGAATGCCGCCGCTTGACGGCTTTGAGGAAGAGGCGATGGATATCCCCGGCCTGGATGATTTTCGCAGTGAAGGGGACCTTTTGGGCCTCGAGCCTGATTTGGAAGGGGTGGGGGACAGTGGTTCGCTGTTCGATGATTTGCCCGGTGCGGCGCAGGAGCGAATAGAGGTAAGCGGCGTCTTGGTACGTGACGCCTACTGGACTCCTGAGCGGGGCGAATACGTGATTACGGGCGATTTCTACGTCGCCAAGGGTGTTTCGCTCTATGTTTACCCCGGTTGCCGCATCAGGGTTGAGAAGAGCGGACGCGGCAAGAAAGGCCTCTACACCAGCCGCGGCACGGACATAGTGGTCGCCGGGCGTATCAAGGCCGTGGGCAGTCCCTCTCAGCCTGTTATCTTCTACGGCGCCGACGGCCAAGACTGGGGTAATCTGACTATAACCGGCGGCAAGAGGGGCTCAGTCCTCAAGTACGTGCGCATAAAAAGGGGAAAGCTCAATCTTGTCAACGCCGACCCGCTGGTCGTTGGCTGCGAGATATCGCACGGTGGCGTGCGAGTAGGAAAGCTGGCAAAGGCAAGGCTACTGCATAATCGCATCCACGGATGCGAGGACGGGGTGCGCGTAGTCGACGCCAGCTCACAGCTTGAGATGGTCGGCAACGAGGTCTACGACAACGGCTACGGCCTGGTGCTGAAGAAAGCGGGCACTGTGGTCTTGAAGCACAACTTTTATCACGGTAATGCCAAGGGTGACTTGGACAATCACAGCGATTTGGAACTGAAAGCGGAGTGAGAGATGTACGGCTGGGTTCTTCTCTTCTTAGCTGCTATTTGCTTTTCTTGCTGCCTTGGCTGTGCGGTACTTGCTGTCGCCACGAGGGGTAAAAGCCGCGCGCCGCGCCAAGCGGGGCGCTGGGCGCGCCTGCTTGCGGCACAAGTGGAAGAGGCGGAACGCTGCGGCGTAGCGCGAACGGCCGCGCTGGCGCTGATCGCCTCCCTCGTCGCCGTGCCGCCTCTCTTGACCTTCTTGCTCGCCCCGGCAAAACCGCTGCTTGCCTTGCTTGTGCTCCTGCTCAGCCTGGGATTGCCCCGCTTGGCCTGGAGAGTGTTGCGGCAGAGGTACCTGCGCACCTTCAAGGCGCAGGTGCCGGACGCGCTGGGCATGATCGCCTCCAGCATCAGTGCGGGAGGGACGATCACCATGGCCCTGGAGACGGCGGCGAACGAGATGCCCGCCCCGGCGGGGAAAGAATTCGGCCGCGTTGTGCGCGCGCTAAAGCTGGGCACGGAAATGCGTGACGCCCTGCAGATGCTGAAGGAGCGGGTGCCCTGCGGAGAGATATCGCTTACGGTTGTCTCGATGATGGTCGCGCGCGAGACGGGAGGGGACTTGCCGGGCGTCCTGAAGAAGGTGGCCGCGACGGTAAACGAGCGCGTGAGGATCAGCGGCAAGGTCAAGTCCCTGACGGCGCAAAGCGTTCTCTCGGGATGGGTTGTCGGCCTTGTGCCGGTTTTCCTGCTTGGCGTGATATACATGCTGGAGCCGGATTACGTGATGCCCCTCTTCAATACGGGCGCGGGATTGGCAGTGCTCGGCGGTTGCCTGCTCATGGAGATCTTGGGGCTGTTCTCGATAAGGCGGATCGTAAACATAAGGATGTGAAAGATGATCTTGATAGCCGGGGTGGGCGCGGGACTTTGCCTTGGCCTCGCCGCTTATCTCTACCTGCAAGCGCGGCAAGCACGCGGCATAAGCCGCCGCATACTGCGTAAAGCGAAGAGAAGCGACGTCCTCTTGCGGAGAGATCTGAAGCGAAAGCCGGGACGCGCGCGCTCTCTTCTGCAGAGCTACATGGAGAAGCTGTTGCCGTTTCGCCTTGGCGGCTTGGAGAGGAAACTGGATTACCTCGGCTACTCCGCCGTTCTCAGCCCGCACGAGTTCCTCTTGCTGTCGGTGATCATAGGCCTGGCCCTGGCCAGCGCCGTCTTGGCCGTGTTGGAATACACGCGGCCCTGGGCCTTTGTGCTGGCCTTTATCTGCTTTGCTATCCTGCCCTTGTGGTGGCTGGCTGAGAAGAAGCGCGACAAGGACGAAGCCCTACTGCGTGAATTGCCGCACGCGCTTGACATCCTGGCGACATGCACCCGGGCCGGCCTTTCCTTTGACGCTGCGCTGGCTCGCTTGATGGAGAACCTGGACGCGGCAGGGCTAAAGTCCGAGCTGGAGATGCTGGTGCTGGACCTGAGGATGGGGCAGGGAAGAACGAAAGCCCTGCGCGCCTTCGCGCATAGAATCGACCTACCCGCCGTGCGTTCGTTCACCATGGCGATAATCCAGGGGGAGAAAATGGGGACTGCGATCGGCGACCTGCTGGAGGACCAGGCGGAGAGCGTGCGCCAGGCGGAGTTCCAGCGGCTGGAGAAGCTGGCCCAAGAGGCGCCGGTAAAGCTCCTCTTCCCGCTGATAATCTTCATATTCCCGGTCGTGTTCATCGTGCTCTTCGTTCCTCTGGGCATGCAACTGCTCGCACTGTTTGGAGGTGGCTAGTGCCGCTGAGATGCGGTCCCGCGGGGACTAATCAAACAGTCAGTATCGTCAGCATAATTAGAGCACCGAAGGTGCAAAGGATGTAGAAGCGATGCCGCTTATCGGATTTCTGTTTCCTGACCTTGGCAGCCAGAAGCAGGGCATGGGCAAGACCCTGTATGACAAGTCATACCAGGCACGCAAGGTCTACCAGGACGCCGAGAAGGCCACGGGGCTCAAGCTGATGAAGTTTTGCTTCGTCACCCCACCCGAGGAGATGAATGACCCGGTGGAGGCCAGCGTGGCAATAATCGCCCATTCGCTGGCCGCCTGCGAACTCTTGAAGGCCAACCAGCGTGACCCCCAGGTCCTGGCGGGCCATGGCTTGGGCGAGGTGGCGGCGATGGCTGCGGCGCAGGTGCTTGATTACCCCAGCGCTTTCCAGGTGGCGCTATGGCGCGGTCAAATGATGGCCTCGTTCCAGGACAAGTTAGAGGGGAAGCGGGTCTGGATATCGGGCCTTAAGGGGGAGCAACGGCAACAACTCATATCGGAGGCGGGGAAGAGCGGCTACATCAAGGTGGTCAGCCACCTGCACCCCGAAGCTTGCCTGCTTGCCTGTGACGAGGCGGCGGCTGAGAAGGCGATTGAGTTGGCGCGGCTGGCCAAGGCAGAGAAGGCCGAGGTGGTGGGAGAGGGCCTTTTCGGCACCGAGCGGGCCAGCGCCGCCGCTGGAGAATTCCTGGCGAAACTGCGACAGGTCAAGATCGGCAACCCCAAGCACATCGTGCTTTCGGGCACGAGCGGACAGCCGTACCGCTCGTTTGACGACTTCAGGATGGGACTGGTCAATGGCCTGTGCCGTGCTGTGAACTGGGGGGCAGTGGTGACGCGGATGAAAGCAGAGGGTGTCAGATCCTTTCTCTCGCTCGGGCCGGGGTCTTTACTGGCGATCGCTGTGCGCAAGATCGAGCCGGGCCTGCAATCGGCCTGGGTGGATGACTTCTCATCGTTGGTTACTGCGATCAAGGTTACGAGAGGGTAGGCTGTCGCTCGTTGCTAGTCGCTCGCGCTTCAAATATAGGCCACGAGCAACGGGAGACGAGCCACGAGCAACTGCACTAATATGCGAAAGACCACAATAGGAATAGACCTCGGCGGCACCAACATCCACACCCTCGTGGTCAACGAGCGGGGCAGGATACTTGGGCGCGACCACTCGCCCAGCGAGTCGGGAGCGGGAGCGGCAAGGGTGATGGACAACGTGGCGGCAAGTGCCCGCCACGCGGCGCGGCAAGCGCGCCTGAAGCTTAGCTGCATTCGCTGCGTCGGCATAAGCACTCCTGGTCCTGTCGACCACAAGCGAGGCATAGTAACGGAAGCGACGAACTTCAAGGGCTGGCGGAATGTTCGCCTGCGCGACGGCATGAGAAAACGGCTGGCGAGGCGCGTGATCGTGGAGAACGACGCCAACGCCGCCGCCTTTGGCGAGAACTGGCTGGGAGCGGGACGCGGCTTCAAGAGCATGGTCCTAGTCACGCTGGGGACGGGAATCGGTGGCGGCATTATCCTGGAGGGGAAGATCTGGCGCGGTTGCGCGGGAGCGGCAGGCGAGATCGGCCATCACACGATCAGGCACGACGGCATTCCCTGTGCTTGCGGTAATCGCGGCTGTTTTGAGAGATACGGCGCGGCCGAGGGCCTGGTCCGCCTCACGCGCGAGGCGTTGGCGAAGGGCGCCAAATCGCTACTGGGGGCGCAATTCAGCGCGAAGGACGTGCACACTGCCGCCCGCAAGGGGGACAAAGTGGCCCGCGCCGCGATGGATGCATACGGTAGACTACTCGGCGCCGGGTTGGCAAACGTAGCCAACATACTTAATCCCCAGGTTATCGTGCTCACCGGAGGCATAGCGAACGCTGGGAGGATGATTCTCGAGCCGGCGCGGCGGGAACTCAAGAGCCGGGCACTGGCCGTCCCCGCCAGGACATGTAAACTACTCAGGGCCAAGCTATACGAGGATGCCGGGGCCTTAGGCGCTGCGCGCCTGGCGTTGATTGACTGAACTGTGTTTGGAAAAGACGCGCTTGGCCAAGTGAGAGGCGTAGTCCAGCGCCTTCTGCGCTGCCAGGCTCGCGTTGATCAGCTGAGCCCTGCTGGGGAAAACGTGCCCAGCCAAGCCGCGGCAAGGCTCCAGCGCCTCCGGCGCTGCGCGCCTGGCCTTGAT
>CBDVCL010000008.1:0-13872 GCA_965372475.1 uncultured bacterium
GTGGCGCCCCGCCGAATGCGTGCTCTGCTTCAACTGCCACAAGGTCTACGTCAAGGGACAGCTTGGCTTTAGCTTCAAGCCACATCAGGCGGTGGCGAGCGGCGGCCTGGACGTGGAAAGAAGACGGCTCGTTGGTTGTCTCGTCGCGGGGCTCGCCTTGCCGCCGTTGCTTAAGACCGGCCAGGCCGGCGCCACCACCGGCTTGGGCAAAGACGCGCGGCTGATCAGGCCGCCGGGCGCGCGGCCGGAGAAAGAGTTCCTCGAGCGGTGCCTGCGCTGCGGTGAATGCATGAAGATATGCCCCACAAACGCCTTGCATCCCGCGCTGGGCGAAGGCGGCCTGGGCGCCGCCTTTACCCCCGTGCTCGTGGCATCGCTTGGCTATTGCCAGTATAGTTGTACCCTGTGCGGTCAGGTCTGTCCCACCGAGGCGATAAGCAGGATAACGCTGGAAGAAAAAAAGGCGCGGCCGGACAAGGGTGGTATCAAGATAGGCACCGCTTTCATAGCTAGGGGGCGTTGCCTGCCCTGGGCGATGGGTACGCCCTGCATCGTCTGCGAGGAGCATTGCCCCGTATCTCCCAAGGCGATTGTGTTAGAAGAGGTCGGTGTAGGGGCGCACGGCGGTGCGCCCGTGAAACGTCCTTACGTCGACCCCAAGCTCTGCAACGGCTGCGGCATCTGCGAGAACGTTTGCCCCGTGAGCGGGGTGCGCGGCATCTATATGACCTCCGCCGACGAGAGCAGGGACAGGAGCCACCGCATGCTATTGCTGGCGCGTAGCGGCAAGCAAAGTGACAAGGAGAAGCAGCGATGAAAAACGCGATAGAGAAGATACTCAAGGCAATAGAGGGAGACCCCTTGCGTCGCGAATTGAAGGAGACGCCCCATCGTGTGGCGGAGATGTATGATTTCCTCTGCTCGGGCTACAGCATCGACGTGAAGAAGCTGATGAAAGGTGCTGTCTACGACGAGGACACCAACGACATGGTCATCGTCAAGGACATCGAGTTCTACAGCATGTGCGAGCATCACCTGCTGCCGTTCTACGGGCGCTGCCACGTTGGCTACATCCCCCGCGGCAAGGTCATCGGTGTCTCCAAGGTGCCGCGCCTGGTAGAGGCCTTCGCGCGGCGCCTGCAGTTGCAGGAACGGATGACGGGGCAGATCGCGGGTGCTTTGAAAGAGCACCTTGCCCCCTACGGCGTGGCCGTTGTCGTGGAGGCTGTACACCTGTGCATGCTGATGCGCGGCGTGCAGAAGAAGAACACCCAGGTAGTGACCAGCAGTATGCTGGGCGCTTTCCGCCGCCGCCCGGAGAGCAGGTCGGAGTTCCTTAACCTTATCAGCAAGAACCGGGCGGATTAACTGTCGCTGGTATGCGTTCTTTGGCACGAGCGACGAGCGACAAGCGACGAAGGAGGCAAGGTGTCGAAAATACTAGTGACCGGAGGAGCCGGCTACATCGGCAGTCACACCGTGCGCGAGCTGATGGACGCCGGTCACGATGTGGTTGTCTATGACAGCTTGGAAGGCGGGCACAAGCGGGCCGTTGGCAAGGCGGAGCTGGTGGAGGCCGACCTGGCGGAAGTTGCGCAGCTGAAAGCGGCGCTGGCGGGCGTTGACGCCGTTATTCACTTCGCCGCCTATATCCGTGTGGATGAGTCGGTGGAAGAGCCCGCCAAGTACTTCCGGAACAATTTTACCAATACCCTGGTCTTACTGGAGGCGATGCGGGATAAAGGCGTGAAGGAACTGGTGTTCTCGTCCACGGCCGCCGTATACGGTGAGCCGGAGGAACTGCCTGTAAAGGAGGATTCACCCGCCAAGCCGATAAACCCTTATGGCCTGTCAAAGCTGATGGCCGAGCAGGCCATCGCCTGGCATTGTTCCGCCTACGGCATGCGGGCGGTCAGCCTGCGCTATTTCAACGCCTCGGGTGCCCACAAGAGCGGCGAGCTCGGTGACGCGCACCAGGAGCAAACGCACCTGGGAACTGTTTGTATCAAGGCCGCCCTGGGAGAGATCTCCGAGATAAAGATCTTCGGTACGGATTGGAATACTCCTGACGGCACATGCCTGCGCGACTACATCCACGTGTCCGACCTGGCCCGCGCCCACGTCCTTTCCTTGGAGAAGATCGATGAGGGGGACGCGCACCGTGTTTATAATCTTGGTACGGGAAATGGAGTATCGGTCAAGCAGGTGATCGCGGCGACGAAGAAGGTGAGCGGCGTTGATTTCAAGGTCGTGGAAACAGGCCGTCGCGCGGGAGATCCGGAACAATTGGTCGCCGCGGTCGGCAAGGCGCGCGACGAGCTGGGCTTTACAGCCGGGGAGAGTGGCATAGAGAACATCGTGGCCACGGCATGGAAGTGGCATAAGTCTTACCCCAACGGCTATGATTGATGTAGTGAGTAGTGGGGATTGAGTATTGAGTTCGCTGACATGCACCCAATACTCAATACTCACGTCCCAATACGAGATCCAATGAAAGCAGCGATCTTCAAGAAAAAGAATACGATCCATATAGAGGAGCTCCCTCTCCCGGATACCTCTGCGGGAATGGTCCGCGTCAAGGTCCTCGGCTGCGGCGTCTGCGGCACTGACCTGCACATATATAAGGGCGAAAACCCGTTAGCCAGGCCGCCAGTGGTCCTCGGGCACGAGATCTTCGCTGAGTTGGATGAAGTGGGTGCGGGCGTGAAGGGACTGAAGAAAGGGAGCAAGGTGGCGCTTGACCCTCTCTGGCCCTGTGGCCGCTGTGCCTTTTGTCGGCGCGGCGCGATAAATCATTGTGAGGACCTTACCGTCACCGGCTATCACGTTGATGGCGGCTATTGTCAGCATATCCTCACCAGGCCGGAACAGGTGGTTCCGGTGCCGGAGGAGTTCAGCCTGAAGCAGGGGATACTGGTGGAGCCGGTGGCCTGCGTGTTGCACGGGCACGACAGGCTGGCTGCCGAGGCGGCGGGGACAGCCTTGGTGATAGGGGCAGGCCCCATCGGGCTAATCTGGGGGCAGATGTTGCTGGCATCGGGCGTGAAAAGGCTCTTTATGACCGATTTGGTGTCTGGGCGCAGAAAGTCCGCCGAGGCGATTGGAGCGGAAGTAATCAAAACGGACGGCAAAGACCTGGAAAAGATGGCGGGGAAGGCCTCTGCGGGTGGATTTGACGTAGTCGTGGACGCTAGCGGCGATCCCTCGGCGGTCACCACGGCGGTGAAACTGACGGCTTCCCTGGGCACGATGGTGATATTCGGCGTCTGCCCCGAAAACTCGCGCTCGCACATCGATCCCTACGAGGTCTATAACAAGGAAATGAAGATCATCGCTTCCAAGATGCCTCCCAGGACGCTGGGGCGGGCGGTGGGCGTCTTGGAAAGCGGTGTCGTGGACGCGGAGAAGGTGGTTTCCCACGTCCTGCCGCTTTCCGGGCTTATGGAGGCGTTACGGATGTTTGAGGAAGAGCGGGACAAGGTGCTGAAGATGGCGATTGATCCGTGGCTTTGAAGTAGTATTGAGTATTGAGTAGTGGGTATTGGGTCCACTCAATACTAGTAGCGCATGACAGGCCGGGCCCGTGGCGCTGCGCGCTACGCAGCACCCATCACTCAATAAGCGGAGCTTGTCGCTTCGCGATACTCAGTACCATGAAGAGATATCAGGAACTGACGAGAATAGCCCGTCGCTACTTCAAGAACTCCCGCGGCAGCCACGGTTGGGACCACGTGGAGAGGGTGTGCCGCCTCTGTGAGTATATCGGCAGGCGGGAGAAGGCGGAGTTGGCCGTGCTGATACCCGCGGCTATCCTGCACGATATCGGCAGGAAGCAGGAGGACGCCGTCCGGGGGCGCGTATGCCATGCGCGGTTGGGGGCGGAGTTGGCGGATAAGATCCTTACGAAACGGCGATTTGGCGAACTGGCGAAACGGCGAGTCTTGGAGTGCATCCGCGCACACAGGTTCCGCGGCAGGAGAAAGCCGTTGAGCCTGGAGGCGCAGGTCCTCTATGACGCCGACAAGATAGATTCCCTGGGTGCCACGGGGGTTGGCCGCGCATTTCTCTTTGCCGGCGAAGTAGGCGCCCGGCTGGTCAACAGCCGCGGCATCGCTGGCACTCGCCCCTATTCCGGCGAAGACACGGCTTACCGCGAATACATGGTGAAGCTAAGGAAGCTGCCCGCGAGGTTGCGCACAAGAGAGGGCAGGAAGATCGGGCGCCGCCGCGCGAAGGTGATGAGGGAATTTTTCCGGGAATTCATAAGGGAGACGAAGTGATTTTTGATTTATGATTGTTGATTCTTGATTGGCTTTGCTATGCCGAACGAGAGGACCGGTAATGGACGAAAAGGAGCTCAAGAGAAGGACGAAGAGATTCGCGGTGGATATCATCAAGCTCGTGGAGGAATTACCGAATGGCAAGGTGCCTAATGTCATGGGCCATCAACTACTTAGGAGCGGCACAAGTGTGGGTGCCAACTATAGAGCAGCTTGCAGGGGCAGGTCAAAAGCGGAAATGGCAGCTAAGCTGGGCATTGTAGCAGAAGAAGCCGATGAATCGATGTATTGGATGGAACTACTGGTTGAAAGCGGAGTGGTTGCCCTTGAGAGAGTAAAGGATCTACAAGCTGAAGCGGAAGAACTGCTATCGATTGTCGTGGCGTCTATCAAAACGTTGAAGTTTGGTCGCGAGCGTCGCTAATCAACATTCAATAATCTAAAATCAAGAATAGCTAATATGCGAACCGGGAAGACAGACTGGCAGAAGATCATCGATGAGCAGAAGCTGATCGCGATGCTTCGCGCCGACGACGAAAACCGGGCCCTGGGCGCGGCGCGCGCGGCGATGGCCGGGGGCATGAAGATAATCGAGATCACGCTCAACACCCCCGGTGCTCTCAAGGTGATCAGGGCCTTGCGAGACGAGAACATCTTCCTCGGCGCGGGCAGCGTGCGCAGCGTCAAGGCAGCCAAGGCTGCGCTCAAGGCGGGAGCGCGCTTCATCGTCTCGCCGCACTTTGACCGCCGCATCGTCAGCTTCGTCAGCCGCCGCGGCCTGCTTGCCGTAGCGGGGGCGGCGACACCGACCGAGGCCCTTGCGGCGCGAGAGAGAGGTGCGGGGTTGATAAAGATCTTCCCTGCGCAGTTCCTGGGCGGACCCGACTACATCAGGTCCCTGCTCCAGCCGTTGCCAGACCTGCCATTGGTCGCGGTGGGAGGGGTTAACCAGAAGAACATCAAGGACTACATCTCCGCGGGTGTAAGGGCCGTGGGGGTGGGCAGCAGCGTATTCAAGAAGGAACTCCTCCTGGGTAAGAACTACAAGGGCATCAGTAACGCCGCGGAGCACCTCTTGGAGATAGTACAGGCCGAGACTTACCGTCCGCGAAGAAAGAGGAGGAGCTGAGATGAGTAACAAGGATATCGGTGCTCGCCTCTACGGCGAAGCGAAGCGGGTCTTCGAGGCGGGAACCAGGTCGGCCTTGCCTTACGCTGCGGTGAAAGAAGTCCTGCGCAGGCGGAGGGACACGCTCAGCGTGCGCGGCGTAAACTACCCGCTCAAGGGGGCGAGGGTCATCGTGGTCGGCGCCGGCAAGGCTAGCGCCTTGATGGCCAAGGCCGCGGGGGAGGTGCTGGGCAAGGTGCTCAGCGATGGCCTGGTTATTGTAAAGTACGGCCACCTGGCGCGCGGCGTGCAGAGGATCAAACTGGCGGAAGGTGGGCACCCCCTGCCCGATGCGCGTGGTGCCGCCGCGACGAAGCGGCTGGTGCGCATGGTCGAGGGCGCGACGGAGAAAGATATCGTCATCGGCCTTTTTTCGGGCGGTGGTTCGGCCTTGCTCGCGGCGCCATTCCCGGGCATCTCGCTCAAAGAGAAGATAGCCACCACAGACTTGTTGCTGCGCTGCGGCGCGGACATCGGCGAGATGAACGCGGTGCGCAAGCACATCTCGATGGTCAAGGGCGGCCAGCTGGCCCGTCTTGCCCGCCCGGCAAGGATGGTTAACCTGCTCCTCTCAGATGTGATAGGGGACCGCCTCGACGTGATCGCCTCCGGTCCCGCGGTGCCGGACAGCTCGAGCTTTAAGATGGCGTGGAGAGTGGTAGAGAAGTACGGCCTGGTAGAGAAGCTTCCCGCGGCCGTGCGGATAAGGTTGCAGCAGGGCGCCGGCGGCGAGCTGGCGGATACCCCAAAGAAAGGCGACCCCCTCTTCAAGAGGGTGCGTAACCTGGTCATCGGTTCTAACAGCATCGCTCTGGGCGCGGCCGCCGCCGAGGCAAAGAAGCTGGGCTATCGCCTCCAGGTGGTGAAGAAGCCGATGATGGGGGAAGCAAGCGATTACGCGCGGCGCTTCCTCAAGCGTGCGCTCAAGGGTGCGAGGAAGCGCCGGCCCTATTGCCTCATCGCCGGGGGCGAGACGACGGTAACCGTGCGGGGCAAAGGCAAAGGCGGCAGGAACCAGGAATTCGCTCTCGCCGTGCTGCGAGAGTTGGCGGGGAAGGAAGGGGTCTTGGTCTTCTCCGCGGGCACGGACGGTACCGATGGGCCCACTGACGCCGCGGGCGCGGGCGCCTGGTCCGGCTTGCTGGAGACTGCCTCAAGAAAAGGACTCAGGCCCGAAGACTACCTAAGGAACAATGACGCCTATAACTTCTTTCGTAAGGCCGGCGGATTATATAAGAGTGGGCCAACCGGGACAAACGTTATGGATCTAGCTATGGTTCTGGTCAGGTAGGTGGTATACGGTATAAGGGTTGCTCCTTGATCTTTGAGGGAGGCAACCCTTGTGGCCGCCTATCGGCGACCGTACGGTAGACGGGGTGATAGGAAGAGCAATGACGAGCAACGAGCAACAGCCTGCCCGCCATAGCTCTGAAAGAGCGACGGCGGGAGCGACGAGCAACGGCTTATACTATAGCTTTAACGAATACTGCCACGAGCGCTTCGGCGAACGGGTAGAGCGGTTGGCAATAGATGCCGGTTTCTCCTGCCCGCACCGCGCAAGCCGCATTGACGGGGGCTGCACCTACTGCGGCCCGAGGGGGTCACGCGCGCCATACGTGGACCCCTATCTCAGCGTGAAGGAGCAATTGGCGAACAGGGTCATCGAATTGAAGGGGCGGGCGAAGAAGTTTGCCGCTTACTTCCAGGCCTATACCAATACCGATGCGTCGCTGAAAGACCTGCGCCGCTTATATGAAGAAGCCCTGGAGATGCCTGGTGTGGTGATGCTCATCGTCGGCACACGGCCGGACTGCCTGCCGGGAGAGGTGCTCGACCTGCTGGGCGAACTCGGGCGGAGCGTGGAAGTATGGTTGGAACTGGGCCTTCAGTCAGCGCACGACCGGACGCTGAAGAGGATAAACCGTGGTCACAACTACGCCTCTTTTGCTACTGCGGTAAGGGAAGCGGAGAAGCGGGGAATAAAGGTGGCCGCGCACATGATCGTTGGCCTGCCGGGCGAAGGGCGGCAAGAAGTGCTTGCCACCGCTGAGGCGTTGGCGGGCCTGGCGATAAGCGGCGTGAAGATACATTCCCTGCACGTGGTGAAGGGCGCCTCGCTGGCCGAGGACTACGCCAGCGGCAAGCTGAAGGTCCTGAGCAGGAAGGATTACGTCCGCTGGTGCTGCGACTGCCTGGAGCGGCTTCCCGCGGACGTGGTGGTTGGGCGCCTCACGGGCGAAGCCCCGCGCGAGATACTCGTCGAGCCGAGGTGGTGCCTGGAGAAGACGAGCGTGGTTCGGGCGATAGAAGAGGAACTGAAGAAGAGGGGCTCGCACCAGGGGTTTCTCTTCAAGCGGTCCAGGCGGCGCGAGAGGAAGGTTGAAATCTAGCGTTTCCCCCCGCTATGGCCTCGTTCCGGGCTGAACGGTATGTAGTGTTTTTGGCATATTGTGTATATGTCCAGGTTAAGCACGCCTGTATATTGTGCAAGGGGTGATGTCCTATAAGAATATTTTTATTGCCTTCGCGCGCGCTTTTTCTTGCGCATGATTCTGCGGTTATTTCACCTTGGGGCGTTGCCTGCCTCGTTCTATCGAAATCCAGTTGTCTCCAGCTTTATATTTTAGCTGATTTCCTGTTGACACCTTTTCTCGCGGTGATAGAATGGCCCATTACTCTTCCCTTCTTGCTCCTTTCTCCGGAGGCGAAATGGTCTCGAAGTACGTTATTGAGTTGGATGATAAGCCCATGACTATCAGGGAGCTCTTCATCCGGCTCGGCGTGGACCCGCCGGCAGATCTTCCCGAAGACGAGAGCGAAGCCAAGATACGCGCCGTCGCTGTCATACCCGAAGAAGGCCGGCTCAGGATCACCATGGCCACCACCAGGAAGGCTCTTAGCGCCGCGCAGAAGAAGCGGCTCGGCGACCGGCTGAGGGGTGTTATCGAGAACGTGAAGGATGTCCATTTCGAGAGCCGTTGTATCGACGGCCTGCCGATCCACGAGTACCTGGCCCGGCATTACGAGGAGCTCGTGGCCGAGGCCAAGCGTAAGCTGGGGCTCAACGGGGTGTGGCTGGATCATTCCAGCTGGGAATACCGGCCGGGCACAGGCTTGGAGATCGCCGTTCTGCACGACATGGCCAGGGAGAGCTTGCGGCGGGCGAAGGCCGAAAGGATCATAGCCGAGATCGTGCGGGGTAAAACGGGCAACGATGTCAAGGTGGCGTTCGTGCGGGGCAAGGGAGAGCTGGCCCTGCCGCCGGTCGTGTCCACGCAAGAGGCGGCGACGGGGGAGATAGCCGTGGTGGCGCAACCGCCGGGGACGGCCTTCCGGGAGGAGCAGTTCCTGGGGAAGAATTATGGCGGCCAGCCGCTAAAGATGGCGGAATTACAGTTCGCGCGCAACGGCGTGCTCGTGGAGGGCAAGGTAGTCAAGGTCGACACGCGGGACGTTGCCGGTGGATGCCTTATCGACGTGTTCCTTACCGATCACAGCGATAGCGTCGAGGTGAAGTTTTTCGAGTCGCATAAGAAGAAGATTAAGATAGCCCACAGGCTTGCCAAGCTGCCCGAGCGGAGCTGGTTGCGCGTACACGGCGATTGGGCCGAGGATACCCGCCACCGGAGTGAAATGGTGCTGCGGCCGGATTCGATCAGGCGCATAGCGGACCGCGTCCGCCTGGATACGGCCGCGCGCAAGCGGGTGGAACTGCACTGCCACAGCCAGTTTTCGCGCATGGATGCCACCCTCGCCCTCGCCGACCTGGTAGAGCGGGCGAAGCTGTGGGGGCACGAGGCGCTGGCGATCACTGACCACGGCGTGGTACAGGCCTTTCCGGAATTCGCCACCCTCTGCAAACGGCAGGGGATAAAGCCGGTATATGGTCTGGAGGGGTACCTGGTGGAGGAGTTTATAGCCAACAGGCGCGCCGCGAAACCCTATCACATAATTCTCCTGGTGAAGGAGCAGCGGGGGATACAGAACCTTTATCGTCTCATTTCCCGCGCGCACATGGACACCCACTATCGCCATGCGCTGCTGGTGCGCGGCGACCTCAAGCGGAGGCGGGAAGGGATCCTGCTCGGCAGCGCCTGCGAGCGGGGGGAGCTGTACCAGCTTCTACTTTCAGGCTGTGAGCGGGAGGAATTGGAAAAGCGGGCGGCTTTTTACGACTATATAGAGATCCAGCCCCTGGATAACAACGACTTCCTCATCGGCGAGGGGCGGGTAGCGAACCGGCAGGAACTGCAGAAGCTTAACCGGCAGCTCTACGAGCTTGGCCGGGCCCTTGGTAAGCCGGTGATAGCGACCGGTGACTCGCACTATCTCGACCCCGAGGACGGGATCTTCCGCCGGGTGCTCATGGACGGCATGAATTTCGACGACGTCGAGCGCAAGCCTTCCCTCTTCCTGCGCACCACGGGTGAAATGCTGGAGGAGTTCGCTTACCTGGGGAAGGCGGCGGCGGCAGAGGTAGTCATCGATAACCCGCAAAGGCTCTGCGCGATGATCGAGGACACGCGTCCCATGCCGGAGGAGTTCTGCCCGCCGATCATGCCCGGCGCCGACGAGGAACTGGCGCAGAAAAGCCGGGCCGGCGCGGCGGAGCTCTACGGCAGGCCCTTGCCTTCCCTGGTGGAAGAACGGCTGGAAAGGGAGATAACGGCTATCACCGAGCACAACTACTCCTCCATTTTCCTCATCGCCTCGCGGCTGGTGCGGCAGTCGATCAGCGACGGATACATCGTTGGCAGCCGCGGCTCCGTCGGGTCTTCCTTCGTGGCGCGGGTGTTGCAGGTGACCGAGGTCAACCCCTTGCCGCCGCACTATCTCTGCCTCTCCTGCCGGCTAAGCGAATTCAGTGACAAGGCTGCCGCAGGGGTCGACTTGCCGGAAAAGAAATGTCCGCGTTGTAAGCAGGCGATGGTGCGCGACGGCTTTGACATACCTTTCGAGGTATTCATGGGCTTCCGGGGGGAGAAGGTACCCGATATCGACCTTAATTTCTCGGGGGAATACCAGGCCAGGGCCTTGCGTAACGCCGAGGAGATATTCGGCGCGAGGTCCGCATATCGCGCCGGTACTATTTCCGGGGTGCAGAACAGGCTTGCTTACGGCCTGGTGATGAAGCACTTCGAGAAGAGGAAGCGGCTCGATCCCCGACGGGCGGAGATCGAACGCTTGGTCAAGGGATGCAGCGGCGTGAAGAAGACCACCGGCCAGCACCCGGGCGGCGTGATGTTCGTGCCCGAAGGAATGGACATATATGATTTCACTCCCATCCAGTACCCGGCGGACAACCGCAAGGGGGACATCATTACGACGCATTTCGATTGCGAGGCCATCCACGACATAATGATGAAGCTGGATATCCTCGGTCATGATAATCCCACGTCGCTGCGTAACCTATGTGCCGCTACAGGATTAAAGGTGGAAGAGATACCGCTCCAGGACCCGGATACCATGGCTATCTTCTCGGGCTGGGGGAAGATAGAGGTGGATGCCGCCAGGGATGACCTGCCTGCCGTGGGCACGCTTGGCATCCCCGAATACGGCACGGAGTTCGTGATCAAGATGCTGGAGGAGAGCAAGCCCGGGACGTTTAACGACCTCATCTGCGTCTCCGGTCTCTCGCACGGCACGAATGTCTGGCTCTACAACGCGCAGGAGTTGGTGCGCGGCGGCAAGGCCGACCTTTCCACCGTCATCTCGGTGCGGGACAACATAATGCTCTACCTCACCAAGCAGGGCCTGCCCAAGCAGGAGGCCTTCAACATAATGGAGGCCGTGCGCAAGGGAAGAGGACTGTCATCGGAGCAGGAGAAGTTGATGAGCAAGCACGGCACGCCGGACTGGTACCTGGAGTCGTGCAAGAAGATAACTTATATGTTCCCCAAGGCCCACGCCGTGGCCTACGTGATGATGGCCTTCAAGATAGCGTACTTCAAGGTGCACCACCCCGAAACCTTCTATGCCGACTGTTTCAGCAACAGCGTGGGCAGTTTCGACCTCGCGAACATGTGCCAGGGCCGCGAACCATTGCGGCGCTTCGTGCGCGAGCTGGATCTCCTTGCCGAGGAGAAGAGGAAACTGTCCCCCAAGGATAGCGCGCTGCTGGGCACGGCAAAGATAGTGCGGGAGATGTACTCTCGCGGCTTGGGGTTCCTGCCCGTCGATCTCTACAAGTCGTCGCCCCGCCGTTTCACAGTAGAAGACGGACGTTTGCGGCCCCCGCTGAGCGTGCTCAAGGGTGTTGCCGAGAGCACCGCCAACGCCATTGCCCGGGAGCGCAAGGGAGAGCCCTTCAAGTCGGTAGAGAACCTGGGGCGGCGCACCGGGGCGAATCGCACCGTGGTCGCGGCCCTGCGTGAGAACGGCTGCCTGAAAGGCCTGCCGGAGACGAACCAGGGCACGCTTTTCTAGACCAAAGACCATAGACCACAGACCTCCCTGTGGTTTTCTTTATCCCACTTCCCGCTTCCCGCTTCTCACTTCTCACTTCCCATATTTGTCCATAATGGTATAATTACCCCCCATGCAGGCAAATCGGCATAAATCCGCGGTCTATGATAAGATCCGGGGCACGGTGAGGCGTGAAAAGCTGTTTCGCCGCGGCGAGAGGGTGCTCCTGGGGCTTTCGGGTGGTGCCGATTCTACGGCCCTCTTGCTGGCTATGAGCCGCTTGGCCGGGGAATACCGCCTCAAGCTGCGCGCAGCCCACGTCAACTACGCACGCCGCGGCCGGGAATCGGGCGCCGACCAGCGGCTGGTGAGGAAGCTCTGCCGCCGTCTGAGTATTCCCCTCGATGTTTACGGGGCGCGGCATGGCGAGATAGAGAGGATGGAAGGGGAGGGATTCCAGGAGCGGGCCAGGGAGCTGCGTCTTGGGTTCTTCCGTTCCCTTTGCCGCGAACACGGCTTGAAGAAGGTCCTGCTGGGGCACAACGCCGATGACCAGGTGGAGGGTCTTCTATTAAGGCTCTTGCGGGGTTGTGGTCCGGGCGGCCTGGCGGGGTTAGCCTATAGGAGGAAACTCCCCGGGCTTGTCCTGCTCCGCCCCCTCCTGGATTGCCGTCGTGAAGAACTGCTGGGCTACCTGGAAGAGGAGAAGATGCCCTTCCGTATAGACTCCTCCAACCTCGGACTGGATTACCGGCGCAACCGCATACGCAACAGCTTGCTGCCGCTCTTGAGGCGGGAATACAACCCGCGCCTGGACGAGGCCATCCACCGCCTTTGCGGCCTGGTGCGGGATGAAGACCAGTACCTGGGACGAGTTGTCGGCGGCCTGTTGGCGGAGACGAAGAAACGGGGATACCTGCGGCGCGGTGACCTGGACGGCCTGCACCCGGCTCTAGGCAGGAGGTTGCTGCGTGAGTTTATCTGGCGATACCGCCCCGGACTGGAGCTTCGCTTGGACCAGGTCGAAGCAGCCCGTTCGCTCATCGCCGCCAGGGGAGGGGGATGGAAACTGGCGCTGGGCGGCGGCTCGAACCTGGTGTGTGACGCAGGGCGATTGCGGATCCTGCCTGAAGGCAGGGGCGGCGGGGAGGGTGTGGGCGACTATTATATCGGTTCGCCCGGGGAACACCACCTTGCCGGCGGCGTACGCCTGGCGCTGGAGGAGGAGAAAGTCGATCGGCGCGAAATAAAGCGCCGCGCCGATGACCCCTGCTGTGAGTTCATAGACGCGGCCGGGGTTAGCTGGCCGCTTCTGGTGCGCGCGCGTCGGCCTGGCGACCTCTTCTATCCCCTGGGGCTTTCGGGGCGCAAGAAGCTGAAGGATTTCTTTATTGACTTAAAGTTGCGCGCGGCGGAGCGAGATGGACAATTGCTTCTGCTCAACGATGGGGAGATAGCGTGGGTCATCGGCCGGCGTATCGACGGACGTTTTGCTGTGAGCGCGAAGACGAAACGTGTCTTGAGGCTGGAGGTCGTTATGGAGAAGAAGATTGGGAAGGAAAAAGGAAGAAGTAAAAAGTAAAAAACGAAGCAGTAGTGGCGTCCCTCCGCGGGCGCCACCGCGCCCAAAAGGCGCGGGTGAAGGAAAAGTAAAAATGAAGCAGTAGTGGCGTCCTTCCGCGGTCGCCGCGAAGATGCCGCGTCTTTCGCGAGTTAGAGTGACCCACTACCCGATTCCCGCGAAGCTGAGAAGCAAGCTTGAAAACGGGCGCCTTTTCTGCTAATATGAGACTATTGGAGAAGTAGCTTCGCGGCAAGGATTTTCCAACACTATCCGCATAGTACATATAGCTGGTGGGTATTCAATGGGTGGTTTCCCCGGAAGGTAATCAGGATGAAGAGTTCTTCGTTGAGAAAGACCATGGCCTACTGGATCATCCTCTTTTTCTTCCTGTTCATAATCGTTCAAATGTACCAAGACAAACAAAAGCCTTCGGCTGTGACGTGGGACTATAGCAA
>CBDVCL010000009.1:0-13688 GCA_965372475.1 uncultured bacterium
AGGTGGAAGAGAACGACACCCCCGAGGAAAAGAAGCAGCTTCGCTACGCCGACGCCAGCCGGCTCTACGATACACTGGACGCGCAAGAGACGGAGGCGCAGAGGCGGCGGGGTGATTTCGCGCAGTTGGCGAAGCAGAGGTTGGACGAGATGCTTGCCGCCGGGAAAGAGGTCGAGGCGCCGGAGGCGGCGGCTGTCAGCACTACCGCCGAGGCCGCGGCTAACAGTGTGGGCGCCTACGGCAGCTTCAGCGGCTTCGCCAACATCAGCGAGGAGAACTTCCTCAACGCCTCCTTCAGCGAGGAGGAGAGCGAGGAGGAGGGGGAGGAAGGGGCGAAGACCTTCAGCGTCAGCTACAAGACCGAAGTGACGAGATTGGACCTGGTGATAGACAAGGCGATGAATATCATGGAACAGTCGATCCTCAAGGTCGGCGACGCGATGGATTACATCAAGATCGAGAGTTATTTTGGCGATAATAGCCTCTTGACTATTCGGGCCCATAAGGACTACTATATGAGATACGTAGGGAAGACCATAGACCGCCAGTTGTTCCTGGACAACAGCACCGTGGAACTTAACGGCAAGGCCATAAAACCACTGGTGCGGTAAGGGAAGCGTTTCTTCACAAATGGGTAATATCGGGGGGAGAGAGTTGATGCAGATGAGAAGGGCGAGCCTGGCCGCTGTGGTGTTGTCCGCTCTGCTTTGCCATACGCCCCTGGCGGCTGAGAACGTCGCCCAGGTGTTCGCCAAGGGAGGGGTCACAGGGCTGGGGGCGCGCGCCATGGGGATGGGAGGGGCTTTCGTGGCCCAGGCCGACGATTCCAGCGCCGTCTATTGGAACCCCGCCGGCTTGGTCCAGCTCTACCGGCCGGAGATACACTTCATGGGGGGCGCCCTGATGAACGGCAAGGTGCTGAATTCCTATCTTGCTGTCCTACAGCCGTTCGCTGACCAGATGGTCGCCGGCGTGGCCACCGAGCTCAGGTCGCATACCAGCGGCAACCGGGCAAACCACGGTGTCTATTACGCCACCTTCGCCATGCCGCTGAACATCGAGAAGACCGTCGCTTTCGGCGTGAACATCAAGTACTTCAGCGCCCGCTCGTCGCGCATCTCCAACTATCGCGCCGGCGGCTGGGGCACCGACCTGGGATTCCTGCTCAGGCTGCCCTTGCCCTGGCTGGAGAGGTACGGCAAGGAAGTGGATCTGGGGCTGATGGTCGAGGACCTTTCCACCCACCTGCGGTGGGCCACCGGCGCCGAGGAGCGCATCCCCACCAGGGTGCGGGCGGGGCTGGCCTATCGCTTGAACGACAACCTCACCGTGGAATTTGACGCCGAGACTTTTGAGGGGCTGTCGGGAGGCACCGTGCTCACCAAGGTGCCGACCCCGGTGCCGACCCCCCCCACCCCCACGGCCACGCCCAGGCCCGGCGCGGTGACGCACAAGAACAGCAAGATGCGCAGCGGCATAGAGGGCTGGTTCTTCCAGGAGAAGCTCGGCCTTCGCCTCGGTTATGTCGGCTTCTCTACCCTGTCCGGGCGCTACACCACGGGCATAACCTACCGCGCGCGCAGTTGGAACCTTGATTACGCCTTCCTGGGGCATGCCCAGCATCTCGGCGCCTCGCATCGCGTTTCCGCCTGCCTGCGTTTCGGCAGGGCCATGGGGAGGAGGGTCTCCTTCGTGCCGCAGGCCTTGCGTTACGAGGTGGAGGAAGGGGTGTTGTACCTGGTTTGGGACAAGCCGCGCGGCATAAACCTGGCCGGTTACAATGTCTACGTGACGCAGATCCCCGGGCGCGCTTACGCCAAGGTGAAGACCGACCTGCTCAAGGACAACTACACGCCCCTGCACGGCTTCCGCGAGAACCAAAAATACTATTTCGTTGTCACTTCGGTGCTCGCGGACAACATCACCGAGAGCGAGTTCTCCAAGGAACTGGAGGTCATATATTCCGAGGCCCTGCGGCCGCCGGAGATCATCGCTTCCAGCGAGGAGGAAGCGGTGATCTACGTGCCCTGGGCGCCGCAGGCGGGCGTGGACGGGTTCAACGTCTATTTCTGTGAATTCAAGGACGGCGATTACGAGCGGGTCAACGACGGCCTGATCAAGACCCCCGAATACTTGATACGAAGCTCGCGCCTGCGGCTCAAGATCGGCAAGAAATACTTCATAAAGGTCACGGCGATCAGGGGAGGCATGGAGAGCCCGCCGACAAACCCCAAGGAGCTGATAGCCGTACCTGCTAGTTCCGTCGGGAAGTAGTTGCGTGAAGCGTTGCTCGTGAAGCGTGAAGCGGGCGATAGCGTTGACGATTCACGAAGGACGATGGACGCTTCACGGGGGCAAATCAAGAACGGGGGTATTGGCCCCCAGGAAAGGAGGTGATTAGATGCATCGAGGAATGTACATAGCGGCGTCGGGCATGCTGGCTTCGCAGACGCGCCAGGACGTGTTGGCCAACAACCTGGCCAATATCAACAACACTGGTTTCAAGCGGCTGGTCAGCGTGCAGCAGGCCTACCGTGCCCGTCCCTTCGTCCGTCTCAACGATGAGTACCAGTGGACGCCCAAGGGGTATATTGACCCCAGGCCGCCGATTGGTTTGGTCGGGGGCGGCGCCGGGGTTAGCTGGACGGCGATTGACTTTACCCCCGGGGAGATGGAGATCACCGGCAACAACACCAACCTGGCCATCAAGGGGCGGGGCTTCTTCGTGCTCGCGGCGCCTGGCGGCGACGTGCTTACGCGCGACGGCAGTTTCTGCCTGGACGGCGATGGGCGCTTGGTCAACCAGCAGGGCTACCCGGTGCTGGGAAAGCAGGGAGTGATCCTGCTCGAGGATGTGAACTTTCGCATCGACAGTGACGGTCGCATTCACCAGGAAGGTGTGCTCGAGGGGGACCGTGTACTGGTGGTAGACGCGATGGAGGATTCACTACAGCCGGTGGGCGGGAACAGTTTCCTGGCCCCGCCGGGGTCCGCGCGCGAGGCCGATCCGGGCAGTTATGCCATTTTCCAGGAACGGCTGGAAAAATCCAACGTCAACAGCATGAGAGAGATGATGGAGATGTTGACCGTGATGCGCGCCTACGAGGCGAACCAGAAGGTCGTCACTTATCAGGATGAGCTGGAAGGAAAGGTGGCCAACGAATTGGCCACGGTACGGTAATATTAACAGCACGGCTGGACTGCCTAGCAGGAGTCGTGAGGGCCGCTGAGTGACAGAGGCGGCCAAGGAGGGAAAAGCTATGATGCAGGCATTGTGGACGTCTTCCACAGGTATGCTAGCGCAGGAACTCAACATCAACACCATCTCCAACAATCTCGCCAACGTAAACACCACCGGATTCAAGAAGAGCAGGGTTGACTTCCAGGACCTGTTATACATGATCCTGGAGCCGGCGGGAGTCAAGACCTCCGGTGACGCCACCACGCCAACCGGGGTCTACCTCGGAGAGGGCGTGCGGCCGGTAGCGACCCTGCGCATGCACCAACAGGGCCCGCTGGTCTCCACCGGAGGGCGCTTTGACCTGGCCATCGAGGGCGGCGGGTTCTTCCAGATCTTGCTGCCCGAGGGCGACATCGCTTATACCAGGGACGGTTCTTTGAAGGTCGACGCCATGGGTAACCTGTTGACCTCTGACGGCTACTACGTGGAGCCGCCCGTGACCATCCCCGCCGATACCGCCAACGTGGTCATCAGCGAGGACGGGCGTGTGCTGATCGAGGTGGCCGGGCAGATGGACCTGGAGGAGGTGGGTCAGATCCGGCTGGTGCGCTTCATCAACCCCAGCGGCCTCAGGCCTATCGGCAAGAACCTGTTGATAGCCACGCCCGCTTCCGGCGAGGCGGTCGAGGGCGAGCCGAATGACAACGGCTTCGGGCGCCTGGCCCAGGGCTTCCTGGAGAACTCCAACGTGACCATCGTCGAGGAGATGGTCAACCTGATAATCGCCCAGCGGGCCTACGAGGTAAATACCAAGGCGATCCAGGTCGCTGACGACATGCTGGGCATGAGTAACAACCTGAGGCGATAAGCGATGACGTGCCGATCGGTGACATTCGTGTTGTGCCTGGCGATGACCGTTCAGCTCCAGGCACGCGTGCAGGTGACGCTCAAGGCCGAGGCGCGCGTGCGCGGCCTTGCGGTCACCCTGGGTGAGGTGGCCGAGATAGAGGATGGCGGCGAGCTGGCGGCGAGGCTGTCCGGCCTGGAGTTGGCCCGCTCGCCCCGCGCCGAAGTGACGGTCACGCTGACGCGGGGCCGGATCCTGGCCAGCCTGGCCAGGGAAAACCTGCAGGACGAAGTGGTGCTGGGCGGGGCTGAGGCGGTGGTGGTAAACACCGAGTTGGTCGGCCTGGCGAGGTCTGAGCTGAATAGCACGGCGTCATCCTACGTGCGCGGCAGGCTGGGGAGGGCGTTCGAGGAGGTGGAGATCACCCCGCGCGGCGCCAAGCAGGACCTGCGGCTGCCAGCCGGCCTGGTGGGGCTCAAGGTGATTCCACCCAGTGCTGAGCGCCTCGCCGGGATGGTGCTCGTGCCCGTAGAGGTCAGTGTTGACGGCGAGCCGTATAAGGTAGTGCCCGTCACCCTCTTCATCAAGCTCCATCAGCCGGTCGTGGTAGCGCTTTCCTCGTTGCGGCGGCAGGACCCGATAACCAAGCGCGACGTCGGCCTTGAGAGGCGCGATGTGACCCGTAGCGAGGGCAAGTACTTCACCAAGCTGGAGCAGGTCGTGGGCAAGAAGGCCCGCAGCGGCATCCGCGCCGGCGAGATCGTCTCGCCCCTGGCGGTGGAGATCGCCGCGGTGATAAAACGCCGCCAGAAGGTGACGATGATCTACAGGAGCGGCAACGTCGAGGTCACCGTGCGCGGTCGAGCCCTGGCGGACGGCAGGCCGGGGGAGATAATCCCGGTGCTGAACATCGCCAGCGGCGCCAAGCTCGAGGCCAGGGTGTTGGATGCGAAAACTGTGGAGATTGTGAAGTGAAGCAAGAGGCAAGGAAGTAAGAAAAGGAACTATTAACTAACGCAATGGAGGGGAAGATGATATCAAGGACAATGATGGTGATAGCCCTGGGCGTGGTGTTGCTGCCGGCGCAGGGAAACCTGGGCGCGGATTCGTTGTATCCGCAGAAGGGCGCTAACACCCTCTACGATTACGTGCGGGCCCAGAAGGTCGGTGACGTGGTCACCGTCTACGTGGTAGAGCGCTCCAAGGCAAGCCAGGAGTCCTCGACCAGAATGGAAAAGGACGCCAATATCTCGGCGGGAATGGGCACGGGGTACTTCTCCGGCTCGGCCAGCATGCCCCTGAAGCAATGGGGCATCGGCTCGAACAAGTACCATAGCGGCACGGGCTCCTCGCGGCGCAGCGGGGAATTCATCGCTACGGTGACAGCCAAGGTGGAGGGCAAATTGCCCAACGGCCACCTGCTGATCAAGGGCGTGCGCAGCATCCAGATCGACGATGAACTGCAGACGATCGAGATCAGCGGCGAGATCAGGCCGGAAGATATCCGCCGCGACAATAGCATCATCTCGAGCGATATCGCCAACGCCAAGATCAAGTACAAGGGCTACGGCGCCATGGCGGAGAATTCGAAGCCGGGGATACTGGTGCGCGTGCTGGGCTGGTTTTGGATCTTCTAAGGCAGTGCGCGGTACGTCGCGCCAGGCATGTCGTTGGCGACATGCGGTGCACGATGCACAATGCACGGGAAGAGGAGGAGGAATGAAGATAAGACTGCTATTGGTGGTGGTGGCGTTCTGGTCGCTGGCCGTGCCGGCGCTGGCGGCGCCGATGAAGGTCAAGCACATCGCCCGCGTGCGGGGCGTGCGCGCCAATCAGCTCGTCGGCTACGGGCTGGTGGTCGGCCTGCAGCGCACGGGCGACAGCCAGCGGATGGAGCCTACTTTCCAATCCCTTTCCAACATGCTCAAGCACTTCGGGCTGGAGGTGGAGCCCGCTCGCTTCAAGTCCAAGGACGTGGCCGCGGTGGCCGTTACGGGGATGCTGCCGGCTTTCGCCAGGAGCGGCGCTAAGATCGACGTGAATGTCTCTGCTATCGGCGACGCGCGCAGCCTGCAGGGCGGCACGCTTCTGCAGACGGCGATGCAGGGAGTTGACGGCCAAGTCTATGCCATTGCCCAGGGCAACCTTTCCGTGGGCGGGTTCGTTTTCGAGGGGGAGGATTTCCTCATCCGCAAGAACCAGTCAACCGTGGGATTCATACCGGACGGCGCCCTGGTCGAGCGCGAGGTGCCCGTGGGCATCGTCGAGGACGATAGGCTGGCCCTCTACCTTGACCGGCCGGATTACACCACTGCGGCGCGGCTGACGCGCGCGATCAACGACCATTTCAAGGAGGAGCTGGCGCAGGCGAGCGACGCCGGGCAGGTACAGGTGGAGGTGCCGTATGATTACCGGCATGACCTGGTCCAGTTTATCGCCAGTATCGAGAACATCTACATCGAGCCGGAGACGATCACGAACAGGGTGGTGGTCAGCGAGCGGACGGGGACGGTGGTCATCGGCAAGGACGTGCGCATAGACTCCGTCGCCGTGTCGCACGGCGACCTGAACGTGCTGGTCAAGCGCCAGACACGCATCACCAAGACGGCCAGTTTCGGGCAGGAGGGACTGGTCTTCGAGAAGGTGATCGAAACGGACAGGGAAGAGGAGGAGGGCAAGCTGATCGTCTTCCCCGAGGGCACCAACCTGCTTGAGCTGGTCGATGCGCTTAACGTGGTCGGCGCCTCGCCGCGCGACCTGATCGCGATACTGCAGGCGATCAAAAGGGCGGGAGCGTTGCAGGCGGAACTGGACATAATCTAACGAGACGACTGGGTAGTTGCTCGTCGCTGGTCGCTAGTCGCTAGTTAATCACTGTGCAGGGCGACCGGCGACCGGACATCACGAGCAACGAGCAACAAGCAACTAGCAACAGCCCTGTCAGGAGGAGACTACAATGTCCATAGATAAAATAAACCCGGCGCAGTCGGACCTGATCTCGCGCATCGCTGCCGCGCAGTTGCGCCAGCCGGCGAAGCAGGGCAAGCCCGCCGTAGCCGTGACGAAGGCGGGCGAAACGGCGAAGAGCAGGCAAGACGCTCAGCTAAGGAAGGCGGCGCAGGATTTCGAGGCCATCTTCTTGCGCCAATTGCTGAAGTCGATGCGCAGGACGGTCAATGAAAGCTCCCTTTGGGGTGACGGGCGCGAGATGGAGCTGTACCGTGCGATGATGGACGATGAGTTTGCGGCGGAGATGGCGAGGAGCGGCGGCATCGGCCTGGCGGAGATGCTGGTGGAGCAGTTGTCTCCCAAGGGCGTAAGCGAGAAATAGGTTGGTATTGGGTATTGGGTGTTGCGTTCGCGCGTGATATCCTGTAAATCATGATGTTATACTCAATACCCAGTACTCAATACTCAATACGCAGAAGAATGGCACTAACAAACTGTCCAAACTGCCACAAGGTATTTCCCGGGGAGAAGGGGACCCTGTGTGCCGCGTGTTCCAAGCAGGAAAACGAGGCCTTCGAGAAGGTGAAATCTCACCTGGTGGATAACCCCGACAGCAACGCGGAAAAGGCCGCCGCGGCGCTCGGACTGGACATAACGCAGATCCTAAGGCTGCTCCGCGCCGGGCGGCTTGAGGTGAAGCGGCCTAAAGACGAGCAGGTCTGTTTGACCTGTGGAACTCCAATAGAATCAGGCTTATATTGCCCTCGTTGTCTGGCCGGCAAAAAGGTGAGCCATTCCTCCGGAAAGGGCGCTCCCACCGGGTCCAAGGAGGAGAAGGTGAACGCTCTCCAGCCGGTTCGCAAGACGAAGAAGGGACAGATACACTCTCAGCGTATCCGCAGGAAATCTCGCAAGTGACGTATCCTACCTTAAGTCCGCGGAAGACGCGGAATCATCGCTGAGAACGCGGAAGCTTCTCGATCCTTCTTTTAATTGCTCATCTTCTTTTGTATCTGCTTTTTTCCGCGGCCTCCGCGAACGACCTGAAGTCTTCCCATATCTTCTCCGCGGTCTCCGCGTGGAAAAAGACACAAGAAATAGCTAAAGAAATGCAGTTTCCTGCCGATATGTGTTGTCAGGAGAACTCGCAGGTTAAACGGAGGCAGAAAAGGCATGGATTCACAGATCACATTTTCCCTAAAGTAATCTGTCTATCGTGCCGATGTGAATATCGAAAGGAGGATGAGTATGGAGATCCATCGTAAGGGAATGGAGCACCTTAATCCGATTCTCAAGAAGCAGCTTGCCGGGAAGCCCGAGCAAGTCAACCCGCCGGATTTGAAACCACGCACCAAGCCGGAGAAGGTCAACATATCCCAGCAGGCCAAGAACCTGTCGCGGGGAATGGACCTGCTCCGCGGCGCCGCGGACGTGCGCGCGGAGGTAGTGGCGGGCCTCAAGGCCCGCGTGGATGCCGGTGAGTATCGCGTGGACAGCCGCCGTTTGGCGGAGGCCCTGTTGATGAACACCCTGATAGACCTGTAGCGAGCCATGGGGGCCAAAGCGAGGAAGTCATGGATAAAGAGAGACTGGCCGTTTTGCTGGACGTGATCGGGGAGGAAGAGCGCTACTATCGGCGCCTGAAAGAGGTGTCCCTCAGGGAGCGGCAAGCCCTGCTCAAGGGGGAGATCGAGGACGTCGAGAAGGGGCGCGAGCGCCGTGAAGAGGACATGGAGGTGGTGCGCGGCCTCTCGGAGAAGCGCCAGGAGCTCATTGACGAGCTGGGCCTGGGTTCGGCGGGACGACTGCTCGATAGGGAGGCCCTGGACGCCCTGGAAGACGGGCAGGCGGCCGAGCTGCGGAGTGCCGGAGACAGGTTGAGATCGGCCGCGGACGAGCTCTTGCGGGAGAACCGGCGCAACCTGAAGGCGGCCCGGCATACGCTGGACTACCTGAACTTCTCTCTCAAGGCGTTCGAGGGAGAGAAGGAGGAAGCGACATACGGGCGCGACGCGAAGGGGAAGTCCCAGGCAAGGGAGATCGGCGTCACTAAGCTCATTGATAGGCAGGCATGAGGTAATCGTGATGAATGTGTTAGTCGCTAGTCGCTGGTCGCTGGTCGCTGGTATTCATGTCGTGCGAACGACGAACGACAGCCTGCCCGCCATAGCTCTGGAAGAGCGACGGCGGGAGCAACGAACGACAACCGATGGGAGGACGAGAAAATGCCCGGAACATTCAGCGGAATAAACATAGCGAGAAGTTCGCTGATGGCGCAGCAACTTGCCCTGGACATCATAGGGCATAACATCGCCAACTCGACCAACGAGGGATACAGCCGCCAGGTGCCGCTGATCACCTCCACCAGCCCCTTGGGCCTGCCCATGTCGGGCGCCAGGCCCCAGGGGCTGCTGGGTACCGGCAGCATGTTGAAATCTGTCTATCGCCTGCGCTCCGAGTACGTCGAGGTGCAGATCCGCTCACAGCTGATGGACCTTAGCGCCTGGCAGGTGATGAGCTCGACCATGGAAAGGGTCTCGGCCATCTTCAACCAGGGCATGGTCGGGATATCACAGGCCGTGGAAAACCTCGGCGCCGCTTTCGGACAGTTCGGCCGCGTCGTTAACGCGGACGCGGTCGCTACCGCTCCCATAAATATCGGCGACACGGTCTTCGATGTGCTCAGCGGTTCGCTCTGGAAGGCGGCGGACAAGATATCCGTTGGTGGGGAGAGTTTCACCATCGCCTCGGTCGTTGGTAACACCATCACCGTCACCAGCGCGGCCGTCGCCGGCCACGCCGTGGGCGCCTCGGTCAACCTTAACGTCAGCGAAGACAGCGCGCGCGCCGCGGTGAAGTCACAGGGCGATTCCCTGGCATACCTGTTGCGGCAGAGCTACCAGCAGCTTGACCTGGTGGCGATGGAAGCCAACAACCAGATCAAGGACTACGTCGGCAAGGCCAACCAGATCGTGACTGAGATCGCCCGCCTCAATCGCGATATCAGCCATGCTTCTAACGTGGGCGTCAACCCCAACGATCACCTCGACGCCCGCGACGAGGCGATGCGCCAGCTGGGACAGATAATCAACTACCAGGCGCATTACAACCGCAATGGGTCGGTGAACATCATCCTCGGTGGGCACTCCCTCGTCAACGGCGGCCGCGCCGCCGAGCTGTATGCCGAGCGCAGTACTGCCACCGACGGCAGGTACTGGCAGGTCACGATGCGCACCATCGGCAGCGGGCGCGAGGTCGGTCTTTCAAAGTATATAGACGCTGGCGCCCTGGGCGGCTTCAAGCAAGTGCGGGACGGCAACGTCCAGTACTATATAAACAAGGTCAACGAGCTGGCGCGCAGCCTGATGAACCAGGTGAATATCATCCATACCGCTTCGTACGCTAAGGACTGGCTGACCACGGACGTGGATTTCTACGTGGGCATGGACGCCCGCGACATAAACATCAACGAGGTGATCAGCGCGGACAACAACTACGCCCTGCTCTGCGGCTCGAACAACAGCGTCGCCTCGGCGAATCCCATCAACGCCAAGAACGCCCTACTGCTGGAGGACCTGGGGCAGTTGCTGATGAACAAGGTCAAGGCGAGCCGCGGTCCGGTTAACAATCTTTTTGTCCCGCCACCGGTCAATCCCTTCAATCCCATCGGCATCGAGAGCTTCCTCAACGTGCCCAACCCTCTTGGCGGCACGGTGACCATTGACGGCGTAGCGATAAACTGGACCCCAGCGGACACCGTCGAGGACATCCTCAACCGCGTCAACGACAATGTACCGGGGGTGAAGATGGTCTTTAATCAGGCCGAGCAAAGGTTCTACATGCTCAGCCCCAGCTACGTGGATATCGCGGACACGGCGGGGAACTTCCTCTCCTGGACTGATCTGCGCACGCGCGTGGCCAGCGCCACGATGATCGGCAAGCGTGACGACGTCACCTACCTGACGGTCGACCCGACCCTGGCGCTCAACGACCCGAACAACCTGCTGGCCTTCGCCGTGACCCCGGCGAAGGGAGGGAGTTTTACCATCAACGGCGCGAGTGTCAGTTGGAACGAGGGCCAGACCATGAACCAGATCATGGCCCTGATCAATTTCACCGTCCCCTTCGTCACCGCTGCCTTCAATGCCGCGCGTCAGGAACTGCGCCTTATCAGCCAGCGGGATATCGACATCGGGGACGTGACGGGCAATTTCACCGCCTTCACCAATCTTTATAACGTCGGGCGCCACTCGGATTTCGCCGCGTCTATTTCGGCCGAGAGCGAGTATGATGGCATTATTTCGGTCGAACAGGCCGCATTCCTCCAGGGAGGGCTCGATACGCTGGTCGGCCAACAAAAAGCGATCGGTGGGGTTAATGTTGACGTGGAACTTGCCGATATACTTAAGTATGAGAAGGCCTACAACGCCACGGTGCAGGTGTTGTCGGTGCTTGACTCTATGCTGAATACGCTGATCAACCGCATGGGGGGCGGCGGCGGCAGTGTTAACTGGGGCTCGGGCGATTAGCATGGCAGAGGGCAACGCCATACAGATGATGAGCATGATCAAGCCGCAGCAGAGGGGTGCAGCCGCGGCGAGCGATCCTTTCGCGGCGGGATTTGAGCAGTTGTTATTCATGGAATACGAGAAGAGCTTTGCGGCCGCCATCCGGGTGCTGAGCGCGCTGGACGCGATGCTCGAGGCGCTGATTCAGGGCATGGGAAGGGAAGTTACAGGGGAATGAGATGGCAGAGAGCAAGGTAATAGACATTCTAAACATGCTGAAGCCGGTGGAGACGGGTCCTTACGGCGTGGCCCTGCCGACACCCGCGGAATCCGAGGAATTCCGCGAGATGTTCGCGGCGCTATACAGTCCCGCGGCGGCCGTCGTGGATGAAGCCGGCGAGGAGCGTCCGGCCGGTGAAGAGAACCAGGCCGTCGCGCCGCCTCTTTCGGCTGAAAAGGGCGAAGAAACGCCGGGATTCACCGCCTTGGACCTTAATGCTCTGATCTCGCCCCTCGTCTCACGCTCGGCGGCGCTCCTGGAAGTGATCGGAGCGGTCGGTGAGAAGGAGGCCGCCGCCCCTTCAAGCGCGCCAGCCCTTCCAATCCCTGTTTTCGAGGCCTACGCCGGGCGGAACGCGCAGACGGTCGCGCATGCCGAGCTAAGCATGGATTTGAGCGGCGAGCTCTACGCCGAGAGGGTGGTTTCGGCCCTCGCGCCGGAAGAAGCGGTGCCGCTTGAAGTAGAAGGGCAGGCGCCGCGGCAGATAGCGACGGAACTTACGGGAGTCTTGCCGCGCCAACAGGCGATTGAGCTCCTGGCCTCTCTGCCTCAGCCCGAGGCGGGGCCCCGGGCGGTTGTTGAAAACACCGTGATCGCAATGCCGGCCCGGGAGCAGGCTGCTGTTGCGGAGCCCGTGACGGCCGTACCACAGGCTGAGATCATAAATATAAATGCTGTTTCTCCCCCGGAGACGGTACCTTCCCCCGAGGTGGTGCAGCTGCTCGCTTCTCTTGGTGTGGAAACGCTTGAGATAGAGCAAACGGTTCAGGCGGCTCCCTCCCGCGTGGACGTGGAAGAGCCGTTGCCTGCCGTTCCTGAAGCGAAAGTGGCCGCGCCCCAGGAACGGCCCATCGCGCCGCGAACGGCGGCGCCTGAGCGGAGCGCAGGCGTTGATCCTGTGCCGGAGAAGACGGCAGGAACAGATAGCCGGATTGCCACGGCTCCCTTGCCCGAGGCCGCCGCGGAGCGGGCTGTAACGGTGGAAGAGGCGCACGCCGCGCCTGCGCCGTCTAAGGGCGAGAACACAGAGCCCGTTGCGGTGGCCAGGACTGGCGTGGAGGCGAGGGGGATAGCGGAAGATGTGGCCCTTCAAGCCCGGCCTGAGCTGGAAACGCGCGAGACTGAGGTGCGTCCCGGTGTGGCGCGCCCTGCCCAGCGAAACGCCGTTCCTGTTGTGAACACCGTTGAAGTGGTCGAGGCGGCGCCTGTGGTTGAGCCGGCGGCCGTTGAAAATAAGGCCCCTGCCCCGACTGCTGGCCCCGCGCCTGTCTACCGACAGGCAGACGAGGGGGTGGCGGGGTCGGCCCTAAGTTCGGCGAATGAGACCCCTGCCGCCGTCGAGGTGGAAACACTGTCGCCGTCGGCTGAGGCGGTAAAGGTGGTCGAGAGCCGCGAGAACATCGTTCGCCCGGCCGCGCCAGCGGCGGCGATGCCGGCAGGCACGGAGGAATTGCCCGTGGGTACTGCTCGCGCGGAGAACATGGTTCCCGCCCCGCCTGCTGCCCCCGCGCCTGTCTACCGACAGGCAGACGAGGGGGTGGCGGGGACGGATTCGTTACTGCGTCAAGGGACTTCATCCCTGGGCGATTCAGCGCCGCAGGGCGGCGTGGCGCAGGAAGCGTCGAGAGCGGCGAGCGTTGTCGTCGCGCCGGCTGGCCCTGCTGAGACCAGTCCTGTAGATGTTAAGCCCGCGGTCAAGCCGGTGTTGACGCCCGCCGCGGCTCAGAACGCCGCGGGGAACGCTCTCTCCGGTGAAGAGGGAGCGGTTACTGACCGGGTGATCACGAATGCGCCCGCTGCCGTGGAGAATAAGCCGCAGGCCGTGATCGCGGCGGCAAGCGGGCAAGAGGGGATCTTGCGCGCGGATAGCGGCGGGGAGGAGACGCCGCGGCAAGCCGATTTCAGGCACAGCCTCAGGCCCGA